>JAGXLJ010000259.1 GCA_018334775.1 Halodesulfurarchaeum sp. | reverse complement strand
GAATGGATCGACGCCTTCGCCGACGCGGTCGCGGAGAAAGATTCGGCCGAAGGCGTGTTCGCGGCCGTTTGCTCGTTCGCGAGCGCGATTGTCGCTTGGGACCAGAAGCAACTGGACGCATCGACGAGCTAATCGAGCTGGGTTCGGTTTTAGCGACCTTCATTGGGTCCCTCAGTTTGTTCCGGTCTCGGGCTGAGCAACGTGAGGTCGACGGTTCCACTGTCGACCGTGATTGAGCCGCCCCATTTTTCGAGTAATCCGTGGACTGGCGCGAGTTCGAGGTCGGGGTTCGCCGATTCCCTCACTTCACCTTCAAGTTGGTCGGCCACAGCGGCGGGAAGCCCAGGCCCGTTATCTTCGATTCGGATGCGTACAGTCGAGCTGTGAACCGTCCCGTCGATTCGAATCGTGGGCTCACTCGAATCGTTGTAGACCACGAACTGCTTCAGCACGGTTTCGACGATATCCTCGAGGGTCGTGGCTTCTGCAAAGACGGGGAGGTCCGGGACCGCTCCCCGATCCACCGTGGTAACAGGAAAGGTCACCTGAACGTTCCGAACGGCAGTTTCGATCACGGACGACAGCCGAGCCGTCGTGCCGAGCGGGAGTGTCGTGTAGGCCCAGGCCACCAGTTGTCCAACGACTGGGAGTCCCAACAATGCGGGTCGGAACAACCCCAGCCCCCCGGTTTGGGGAGTCGGTTCCTCCCCTCCAACCGGGTGTGAGGCGTTGCTGAGTTCACGTGTCACTACATCCTGGCGCTCGCGGCGGCGACGCTCGGTTTCTAAACGTCGTGCCAGAATGAGTACCGTCACAACGGCGAGGAGGTTGACACTCGTTTCGAAGACCTCACCAGGGAGGTTGCCAAGGGGATCGAGTCCGGTGGCCAGCAGCCACACCTCAGTCAGTTGATGAGCACTCATCAGGGCGAACAAGGCTGCTGCCACGGCAAGTCGTCGATCTGTCGTGAACGCATACCAGACCGAGAAGAGGAGGCCCCCCAGAAGTGCAAGTAGCGGCAGAATCGTGACGGTCGCGATTGCAAGCGGATCCACGGCCATTGGCTACACCTCCGTTCGCCAGGCAGGCCCAAAGGTGTGCGGATCAGTTGGAATTAGCGACCCCGTCACTCAAGTCCGTTCGATCGTCACGTGGGTGTTCGTGACTTCCGTCACTTCGCCACTGATCGAGGCGTGTTGGGGGATGCTGATGCCTGAATCGGCGGGATCGGCGATCCGCTCGCCGAGGGCCACCGCGTCCCCGGGTGAGACGGTCGGGTTGCTGCGCGAGACGACATCTCCAAACGATTCGTTTGTCAACAGCGGGATCCGGACGTAGGGTGGGTCGATCCGGTCCGGTTCAGTCTCGAACTTTCGGCTTTTCCAGGCTTGCGGGCCGAGAATATTGATGCGGCCACCACCGAGCGTGTTTTCGGCCGCGAGTGTTTCGTCGACGATCAGCAGGCTGTTCGTTCGCTTGCGGACGCCGAATCGGTCCGGGCGCTCATCGATCTCGAAGCTCCACCCTGGCCCCCCGTCGGCGAGGATCTCGCTTTCACCCGGACCGCCAGGGCGCCCCGCTTCAGCGAGAAGGGTCGTCGCTGGTGTCCCGACCGGGACGTCAAGGAACCGATGGCGGGGAGTATCCCCATCGACGTGCACGAGTTTGCGGGTAACAGGGTTCGCCTCCGCCAGCGCCCGATAGACGTGATACATCGATTCGGTGTTCTGGACGAGCCAGCCGTGATCGAGTGGCAGATCCCGGCCGATCGTGATATCCGCGACGGACCGTAACAGGACACTTTCCATGCCGAATTCGTAGCGATCCTCGGTACACGCAATGAGGACATCCGGTGCGGTTTCGGCGTCGATCGGCAACTTGTCGGGTGTGAGGACTGTGGCATCAGTTTCGGCTTCGAGCGATCCGAGCCAGACGCCGCGGTAGGCTTCTTTTGTTCCGATGACCACGGTCGAGACCACCGTATCGAGGAGCCAATCGATGAGTTGTGCCAGTTCTTCGGCGTGTTCGCGACCGAGATGCCGGTCCTTGACGAAATTAGGTTCGCTCTCTTGGTGGTTGATCAGGAGGCCTTCAACCTCCTCGATCTGCTCCCACTTCGCATATGTTGGAAACCCGGCCCCGCCGGCGCCCGAAACACCGGCCGATCGGATCGCCTCGGCGATGTCGGTCGGCGTAACTGTCGCCGGAGATTCATCGAGAAGAGACATATCGGGTCTATTGCTTGCCACTTGATAAACTCTCCCAAAGTAGCAGTTGGCGCTCCTTTAGTGGCACTGTTCAGGTGCGTGAAACCGCAAAACAGAACGGTAAAGTTAGTCCCGAGACCCGACGCTCGGACGGGTATTCTCGGAGCCCGTGCCGCGTTTGAGCATCCCGCGTGAGCGGTCGCCGGCCGTCGTGAGTCCACGCAGCGCCCGGTTGGCGTGTGTGTCGTCACAGATCCAGTTCAGGTCGTCGTCGTTCTCGATCGCCGGGTGGTTCGGATCCAGGAGGATTACTTCGAACCACTTCTGGCTGCCGTCTTCACCGACCCAGTAGGAGTTCAGCACCCGCAGGTTGCGGAACTTCCGGGTCGCTCGCTCCTCGGAGATGCGGTTGAGGTTCTTCGTGCGGCCGATGCGGTTCACACCGGTGCGTTTCGAGCGCCGGCCCCCAGTGAACCGGGACTTCCGGGCGGTTCCTTTGCGGACGCTGACGCGTGCCAGGACGACGCCCTGTTTGGCCTTATAGCCCAGATCTCGGGCTTTGTCGAGGCGGGTTGGGCGTTCGATCCGCACGATGGCGCCCTGGTCTCGCCACTCCTGTTTCCGTTGCCACTGCAGTTCAGCGAGTTTCCCGTTGCCGGGATCCCGCCATGCTTCCTTGATATACGAATAAGCGCTTCGTGTCATGCTGGTTGCCGCGGGCGTTGGTGGTTCAACCCGTGAGGGTCACATTCCGTCCCGATATCTCGGGAGCCCGCTGGCGCCCGCCTGCCAGCGAGTTATGGATACTCCTTTGTGAACGGCTAAAAACACTTCGAAGGCCGGTTCCCCGTTCACGCATTCTTGATCTGGAACTCGAGGCTCCGATCCCGTTCATCTTTCTCTCCTTCC
>JAGXLJ010000258.1 GCA_018334775.1 Halodesulfurarchaeum sp. | reverse complement strand
AGATGGTCTTCCGTGTCCACGATCGGGACCCGTTCGATCTTGTGTTCGTACATCAATTCGAGGGCTTGGCGAGGGGTAACGTCCTCGTGGGCGGTGATAACTTCGTCAGTCATCGCCTCCCGGACAGCGTCGAAATCACCGAGTTCCAGGTACGGACGGATGTCGGTACCTGAAATGATGCCGAGGACAGTATCGTCCTCGTCCACGACTGGGGCGCCACTGACACCCTCTGCGCTCATCATTTCATCGACCTCGCTCACCGTCTGGTCGGGGTCGGCCGTGACGACGTTTTCACGCCGAATGATCGTCTCGTCGGCCCGCTTGACCCGTTCGACCTCTTCGACGGCCCGTTCGGGCTCCATGTTTCGGTGGAGGACACCAAGCCCGCCTTCCCGCGCCATCTGGATTGCCGTCTCGGCTTCTGTTACCGTATCCATTGCTGCGGAGAGGATCGGAATCTCGAGATCGATGTTCGTCGAAACGCGCGTGCTCACGTCCGCTTCGTCGGGTTCGACTCGACTCTCCGCAGGTCGAAGTAACACGTCGTCAAACGTCAACGCCTCTGGAACCTGTAACTTCTCAGTAAACGTCCCTCGCGGGGGAGAATCCTTCGCCATGTAGTACACAGCGACTCAGTCGGCAAAAGCGTTCCGAGAGCAAAGACGGGTCCTCGTGGGTTGTAACCCTATCTCACACTATATTTATGTGTCCTTGAACCTGAATATTCGGTATGGACTCCGAATCGCCCACTGCCGAGTGCATCGCCGGCGAACAGCCCATCGCCACCGGCGACGTCACATTTGTCGGCAACAAAAACGGGAATTCGGGGAACTCAGTCTGGCCCGTGCGGTCGATGGAGGTTCACCGCAGACACCGCCAGCACCCACATGGTTACGGGCGCCCCTCATAGTCGATGAGTAGTTCCCGACATCCGATCGCGCTTCGCCTCGAGCAAAAGGTTGGCGGCGCGACGAAGCTTTTGGCGACGGTCATGCTCCTCCCGCTCATCGACGGGATCTTTCCCGCGCTGGTTCTGGCCGACGCACTGTCAAGTACCGTCGGCATTCTCCAGGTTGGGCTCCTCGTTTTCGGTGGAAGTGCCACCGTCGCGGTGGTGCTCGTCGAGATGGACGCCGATCCAGTCCAGCAATCAAAGGAGGTGCTCATGGTTGGCATCCCGTTGATCCTTATCGCTGGTCTGGAGGCAGCGATGGCACCCACCATCGCCAGTGTGCTCGATATCGTCGTCTTCGAGCGCTTTGCCGCCCTCGTGATCGTTGCAATTGCGGCGAAAACCGCCAGTGCAACGATCGGTGAATATCTCCCGCGCGAGAGTGTCATCATCGGTCTCGGAGCTATCGCGAGTTTGAACCCCTCGACATTCGCCTTTGTACTGACTGCAGATCTGGAATTGGTGGCTCGCGGCATGGCGGCAGGCGGCGTTGGTGTGGCGTTTGCACTCATGCTGGTCCTCTTGCGGCCCCGAATCGAGGACCTGGTCGACATCGACCGGTTCCGATTTGGCAGCGCAGTCGCACTGGGGACCCTTGCCCTCTCGATCATCGAGGTCGTTCCCAGTGAAGCGCCACTGCCTGTTTTTGCCATGGCTGCGCTCCTCGCAATCGATCCGACCGAAACCACGGAGCCGTCGACGATTGCTCCCGGCATGCCAACCACGGATGGCGGTCCAGAAGACCTCCCCACTGAGGACGAGTCGGACAAGAACCAGTATGGATATCCAGGCGAAAGTGACGACGATCGGGCCCCCTGGATCTGACGGTTGGCGAATCGTAACGCCCTTTAGCCGTACCCGACAATCGTGGGGCACGGGGCTGTGGCCAAGCCAGGCATGGCGACTGACTCCAGAGGTTGCCGAGGACGACACTCCAGACTGGTATACCGAGCGTTCGACTGGCTCTCGAACGCGATGACGACCCTCTGGAGTGCTGAGGCGTACCGGGGATATCAGTCGATCGGGGGTTCAAATCCCTCCGGCCCCATTTTCTGCACGGTCAGCGCGACGCAGCTATAGCGTCGCGCCTGACGCAGAAATGGTGGGTGGCGGATTTGAATCAGGGAAGGAAGCGAGTGGAGCGAGCGAACTGACCGTGGTTCAACATCCCTCCGGCCCCACTTCTTCGGCGGTTCAGGTCGCGGAGTTTCGTCTCCGCGACACGGCGTAGAGAGCGGGTTGGTGGGATTTGAACCAGGGAGGAGCGTTGCTCCGACCGTGGTTCAACATCCTCCGGCCCCACCCACCTTCTGAGACGGTCATTAATCGCCGTACAGCGAAGGGGTGCGTACTGATACATACGTTACTAACTGGTAAATTGGGAGATTTCAGAGCGGATTTCAGTCCGATGTGTATCCATCCCGGCGTCTGCTGCGTGTGAAATCTTGTCTTCTATTCACACCTCCTCAAAGGATGGAACCGCACTGGGTAGACCTAAAACGCAATTATTAATCAATCCAAATGCATTTCCATCACCCCATTAATTTATGGCGGCAATGTTAAACAAAAATCTCCTCCTACACATTTTTAAATTTAGTAACCGGTTTTGACAGATTCAGAAGATGACTTCCGGAGCGTGCTGCATACAGCGCCTCTATGTTGCAATCCAAGAGTTGACCGATAATTCCTCATTTTGAGATCTGTTTAGCATTCGAGGAAGCCAGTGACATCCTCTTGATTGCCAAGGTCGTTCGTTAGTTTCGTCCATTATGATACAAGGATCATTTTCGATCACTATACTGAAACAATATTTTGCGCTGACTGAAACCCGGTGATGATCTCGCGTACACATTCGTGTGTGCGAGTACGGGCTATCACGTAATCAGAAGGATGCGTGTGGAGCCGTACTGACTCGTACTAACTCGTGTGGGTCCCTGGGAAGGCGTGTGGGTTTATCTCGATGTGTCGGTAGCTTTTGAATTTTAGTTATACGATTTATAGATTTTGTTATGGTTACTCAACTAATCTTTGGAAGGTGACATCTAACTCAACTTCCTTTTGTGTCGCTTCATATGTCACTGTAATATCTTCCTCACTGTCAACAGATATTCCCTCAATTAGTACTGTATTACCTTCATCCGGGCTGGTATCTCACCAGTAGCTAATTG
>JAGXLJ010000257.1 GCA_018334775.1 Halodesulfurarchaeum sp. | reverse complement strand
CGGGACGACACTCCAGACTGATATACCGAGCGGGCGACTGATCATCGCTCGCGTTGACGACCCTCTGGAGTTCCGAGGCGCACCGGAGATATCAGTCGATCGGGGGTTCAAATCCCTCCGGCCCCACTACCTTGTTTCTCAACCGCTGAGCGTGCCGAAAAGAAGGTTTCAGCGAGTGAGTTATAAATCCGCTTCGGGATGTCACGAATTGACTTGTAGCCGCATCGACTGCACACCGACGCCGTGGTGCGATGAACCCGATATCCATTTTGACAACTATCGTCGGTTGTTTGTGGGCGAGCCGCTGACGAAGCGCTCACACTGGAAGTGCCAGGCAGAGATTTTCCACTTCCGGAGCCAGCGAGATAACCTGGGATTTCCGCCGGAGCTCCTTCCTCCGCTTCGCAATGCGTTCTTCGAGCTTACTGAGCCGCTGACGCTGTCCGCGGATGGCGATATCCATATCCGATCCTCCCTCCGCCTTCCGTTCGTAATCCTCGATAAACCGCTCAATGCGTTCACGCTCCGAGTCTGCGTACGCTTCGAGGTTGTCGAGTTCCCGCTGTGTCTCCTCGCGACGTCGCTCGGACAGCTCCGCACGGATATCCTCGACCCGCTGGCTGATGTATCGGTCCGCCGCGGTCCGCAGCTGTTCTCGGTTCTCGAGGAGTGCTCGAACGGATTCAGAGTCCGGCGACCCCATTATGCTATCTCCTCCGAGGATACGCTCTCCGACTCGTTGTCGTGGATCGTGATGTACCGCATCGACGAAGACGGGAATAATCTCCTCTCGAATCACGTCACCAGTGCCGTCTTCGAAACGAACGAGATAGTTATACGCCACGCCGGGGCTGTCGACGAACGGCAGTAGTTTGAGTCCGATCTCGCCGTGATCGCTCTCGAGAACCTGCTGCATGAGTAGCTGAACGGCACTCGAGTCGGGTGATACGTACTCGATACCCTCGTGGTCCATCGCGAAGTCTCGGTCGAAGGTGAACGGCCCGAATTCTTCAGCGCCGAGAGTCTGCTGTAGCGAGTCCGGAAGTTGAGCGCGGTAGAGGTTGTTCCCTGCCGTTTCGATTTCACCGCCGAGTGTCGACACGCCTCGCTCGAAGAACTCGTGAATGTCTCCTTCTGTCCCGTAGACGTTCGCCGAATCGGTCATCACCTCCTGTATCTTCTCACGGCTTTCCTGGTCGAACGTGCTGGTATCGATGAGGCTCCGCTCGTACCACTCCTCCAGCGTCCGCTGGCGCTCGTCGATGAGTTCCTCGAGTTCCTCTCTGGTAGCACCCGGAGGCTCGTCGTTCTGGATGGAGTCCATAATCAACGAATCGACGTCGATGTCGTCGAGCAGTCCGAGGACGTCGGCCGTATTCCCGATCTTCCCGCGAATATTCTCGACCTTGTCCTGGAGCATATCGAAGATCTCTCCCTCTCGGGTGTCCTCGAAGGAGAAATTCCACACGTTCACCTCTTTGTCCTGGCCGTACCGATGGATGCGTCCGATACGCTGTTCGAGGCGGTTCGGGTTCCACGGAAGCTCGTAGTTCACCATGATGTGGCAGCTATGCTGGAGGTCGATCCCTTCGCTGGCGGCATCCGTCGCGAACAGCAGCCGGGATTGGCCGTGGTTGAACTCGTCTTCAATCTTCGCCCGGTCGTCCTTGTCCACGTCACCGTGGATGATCAGGATCTCGTCGGCCCACGGTTCGTCTTTTACCAGGTCGAGCAAATAATCGAGTGTGTCGCGGTACTCAGTGAAGAGGAGGACCTTCTCGTCCGGGTTCTCTTCGAGGAGCTGCTGGATATATCGACGGACACGCTGAGCCTTCGAATCGACCGGGATGCTCTCGGCGAGCGAGACGAGGTCGCGGAGCGTCTCGATTTCCTCCTCGAGTTGCGCGTCGGTTTCCGTAACGGCGAGACCGGCGAGTTCGTCCTCTGCGCGCTGTTTGTCTTCTTCCTCGAGGTCTTCGCCCTCGAGGTAGGCGCGTGTCCCTTCGGAGAGTTCGGCGCTACGCGCTTCCTCGTCGACGAGCATCTCGAGTCGACGGCTGAGCGTGGCTCGGATCGCGCCGATACTGCTGACGAGACGTTTCTGCATGAGTGCCATCGCGAACCCGACCGCAGGCTCGTTCAGCTGCTCGGAGCGGTTGTAGACGTTCTTGACGTAGTCCGTGACGGCGCGGTAGAACTGTCGCTCCTCGTGGCTCATCTCGACGCCGACCGTCTTCACGTCTCGATCCGGAAAGAGGCGGTCCCCGTCCTCGTCGTAAATCGTCTGCTTGCCGCGACGGATCATCACGCGGTCGACGGCTTCCCTCGTGAGTTCCTGATCCTCCGCGATGAGGAACGGATCGATATATTCGACGAGCGAGCGGAATGACTCGCCCTTCCCATCGTGCGGGGTCGCGCTGAGGAGGAGCAGGGAATCGGAGTTCCCGGAGACGCGCTCGACCATCTGTGCGGTCTTGCTCGGCGAATCGCCTCGCATTCCGGCCTTGTGGGCTTCGTCGACGATCACTACGTCCCAAAAGGCGTCTTCAATCGCGGGCTGGAACTCGTCCTGGCGGAGGAACGCCATACTGGTGATTAGCTGCTGGTGGTCCTGATCCCAGATGTTCGCCTCCTGGCCGAGTCGACGGCGTTCCCCTTCGACCCAGTGCCGATCGCCGGGGGTGAGGTCGATATCAAAAAAGCGGTCCATGTCCCGAACCCACTTCTTCTGGAGGTGGGCGGGGACGACGAAGAGCACGCGGTCGGCGCGGTTGCGTGCGGCGAGTTCTTTCAGGATGAGGCCGGCTTCGATGGTTTTCCCTAACCCGACGTCGTCAGCGATGAGCGCTCGCTGGCGAAGTTTCTGCATCACCCAGTTCACCGCCGCGAGCTGATAGGGCTCTAAGCGGACCAGCGAGTTCGAGATGCTCAGGAGCTGACCCTGCTCGTGAGCGATTTTGAGTCGGAGCGCTTGCGAGCGGAGATCGAACCACTCCGCCGAGACCGCATCGTGGTCGGGGTGAAGTTGGTCCGCGTTTGCGGGCTCAAGCGCACCGGCCCGGTTCGGCTTCGGTTCGATCTCGACGTCGTCGACGCAGACGGTCTTCACGCCCGTGTCCTCGATCTCC
>JAGXLJ010000256.1 GCA_018334775.1 Halodesulfurarchaeum sp. | reverse complement strand
CCAATTGAGGGTTTCAACAAGGCCACTCGATCCGATATACGAGGACGATCCCGAGGAGTAACCCCCCAGGGGGGACGGGGGCGTTTCACCGGAAAGACGGCGTCGTTCCTTTGGATTCGACACTTCCGCCGTCGCTTACTCCCGGCGTAACTACGTCTTAACCAACAGTCGGACGTCTCTCGCCGGGAGTGTTGGTTAACGACCCTCCAGCCAACCGGGATCCCCGTAGGCGTCGACGTAACACCGTTTGTGTACCGGCTCCTCGCGTGGGTTCGGGATCGCTTTATCTAATGGCACCTGTTCCCCGCAAAGGTCACACTCGGCCGTGTGTCCCGCCTGGCGTGCGTCCGGCGAGAGATTCTTTGATTCTGGCCTTGTTGAAACCCTCAATTGGTGATAGGTTTCAGTAGGCGTGCTGAATAGAACGCGCGTATTCAGCACGAGATCGGCTCAATCTACAAATGTGATGATTGTTCAGGAGAGGTAACGTTGTTGTGGGCACGGCGATCGGGACATCAATCATCTCTCAACAACTGGCGTATTCACGTTTCGGAAGACTCGAATGCACCACAGTAGTCGTGTGGCGACGAGATACAGTGGGACGATAGTGGTAAGATAAGCTTACCCAGATTCGGATTTCTCCCACCCTGCTCATAACAATACTCTCCTGAGTGCATGTCGTTCCACGATTGGCGTGATCAGCCGTCGATCACCCAATCGTGATACCCATGACAGAAGATAACAATGGCGAACGAAATATAAAGAGACGAACAGTACTCAAAGGTACCGCGGTGGCCTCGGCAGCCGGAATCGTCGGAATACCAGCCTTCAGCGGAAGTGCGGTTGCGCAGTCTGGAAGTGGGAATATATATCTCTCAGACTCAGGTGAAACCACAGCGGGTGTCAACACCAGGTTGTTCACCGTCGAACTCGACGATGCTACAGGGGAAGCGGTGCTCACCCTAGTAACGGAGATTACGGACGAAGACTTCGATAATGTTGACGCAATCGCTGCGACTCCTGACGTAGTCACGCTAATCGACCGGGATAGTTCCCACCTCGGCCAGTACGATATTGACGCCGACACCTTCACTGATCTGGGGGAGATCACAGGACTCCCAAACCTCACCGTCTTGGCCAGCTACAGCCCCGATGGCACCCTATACGCTGCAAGTAACACGACGAACACACTGTACACCATCGACGAGTCCACTCCTGCGGCGAACGAAGTCGGTGAGATTGTTGACGCGGACGTCAATGGTGCCGACATCGCGTTCGATTCGTCCGGGACGATGTTCCTACACTCGAACGATAACGACACCCTCTACACGATCGATTACAAGAACCCATCGGGTGGCGAAGTACAGGCAACACTAGTTGGTTCCGATCCGGGGTCGTCGTTGACGGGAATGGCAGTCTTGGACTCGGGGTCGGGGAATCTAGTCGGGTCGAGTCGTTCCGACGACGCGATTGTCGTCCTCGACAAGACCGATGGAAGTCGGACCGACGACTATGGTATGGTTCTCGATGGCAACTCATTCGACCATACCAATGGCGACATGGCGACCGCTTTCGTTTGCCAAGATTGCGATAGCGAGGGCGCACTCGCCAAATACGAGTTCGAGTGTGTGGAAAGGGACGAAGAAACGGACGAGTGTCTCAATTACGACTTTGTTCTGGAAGGTGACGGCGATAACGGCATCTCGTACGCTGGTGACAATTATGAAAATAAAGAGGGTGAAGAGAACGAACCCATTTCGGTCACCTTCGGGACGGAGTACTGTGATCTGGAAGCTCTCGTGAAGGCTGGTCCGGAAGAAGAGTGTGTTGATGTCACTGTCGAAGGCGGCGAAGCGACCGTGGATATTTCTGAGAACAGTGATTTCACGAACGACAAAAACGACAGGCAATACGCAATCAGTTACGTGGAGGTCTACTGCGAGTGTCCCGAGTAGTCCTTGAGACGTAAATCTTTAAATTCTCGGTTTACTCTCCCTCACATTTTCTACCGGTCGAAGGGTGGCCCCGACACTCGTAGAAATACGACCATCTGCTGAATCCCTGCTCTATATTCAGCAGTCTGTTCCTCTCGGACTTACTGACATTCACCCTTCTCGGATGCAATAGCGAGCCCTCGTTCGAGGTTGTGAACGACGCACTTGATGACGAGTTCCCGGAACTGCTTCCACCAAAGGCGTGACCGTACGAATGCACCGAATTTCTGTTTGATCGCCGCGTTGACTGTTTCGTTCATATTCCGCCGATGGTAGAGGTCGCTATCCAGTCGTGTATTCCACGCTTTGTGGAGTGGGGTAAACTCCCGATGCTTGATGAGTGGTCGAATATCGTGGTCGCGGGCAAGCCGCCGGAGCTTCTGGTCGTCATATCCCTTGTCAGCAGTCAGGACCACAATGGACGCTGCGTTCCGTTTCACTACCTGTGGCGCAATCTGCGTATCGTGTTTTCGCGTCGTCGTGACGTGAATATCGAGGACGGCGTTAGTCGCCGTATCGACCAATAGCGTCGTTTTTAACTGCTGGATAGTGAGGTTCGTTCGCTTCGTGTAGTGCGTTGATGTATGCGCCCGCTCGAACCCGGAGGCATCGATACCGGTGACACCGTTCAACGGCAAGTCCGCGAGTGAAACGTTCAGCAGAACCCGCCAGACGACCATCTCCAAGCGGTCGAACGCCTTACAGAGTGTCGAGGGCGCTGGAATCGAGTCGAGGTCAAGGGAGTCACGGATACGAGGCATCTCGATGAGTTCGTCAACAAGGTCGCGGTACGTGGTTGTCTTCTTGACCTTGAGACAGAGCAGAACGACGTGTTGCCGGAGGGTGAACCGCTTCCGTGAATAGCGAGTCGAAAACCGTGCAACAGCACGGCGAGCCAACACCATAGCCCGTTCAACGAATCGAAGAAGCCGTGACTTCGGGAGAACATCCATCTCCTCTCCAGCTACTCACCTATCGTGTTTGTCTGCAAGGGTTTCAACAAGGCCCTCTAGGCCGGTATCAGCTCGATTCGGGCGGTTTCTTCGTTGCCTCGACCACGTATCGGGTCGGGCGTCTCATTGCCGGTTCGACCTCCGACTGTCTCGGCGCAGTAACGTACCGAACGATTTTTTCTCC
>JAGXLJ010000255.1 GCA_018334775.1 Halodesulfurarchaeum sp. | reverse complement strand
ACATGGATGACGCCGCAGACCGGGACCTTCCGGTCGGTCACACCCCAGGTGTGCTCTCCGAAACGACCGCCGACTTCGCCTGGTCGCTTTTGATGACGACGGCGCGCCGAACTGTCGAGGGCCAAGACTACGTGCTTGATGGAAAGTGGGAGACTTGGGGCCCGAAACTGCTTACGGGCCCGGATGTCCACCATGCAACCCTGGGTGTCATCGGGTTGGGTAATATTGGAACTGAGGTCGCCCGTCGCGCTGGCGGTTTCGATATGGACGTGCTGTACTCAGATGTCGAGCCCAATGAGGCGTCTGAGTCGGAACTCGCGGATGTCGGTGTTGACGCGGAATACGTGGATCAGGACGAATTGCTTGCCGAGAGTGACTTCATCTCGCTGCATGTCCCTCTCCTCGATGCGACCCATCACCTTATTGGTGAATCAGAGTTCCAGCAAATGAAGGAGGAGGCGATCCTAATCAACACGAGTCGAGGTCCTGTTATCGATCCCGAGGCGATGGACACGGCTCTCGAAAACGACTGGATCACCCGGGTTGGACTCGACGTGACCGAACCCGAACCCCTCCCGGCCGATCACGAACTCACCCGTCATATTCCGGAGCAACTCGTCGTGACGCCACACATTGCAAGCGCGAGCATCCAGACCCGGAACAAGATGGCACGGATGGCTGCGGACAACCTCAGTGCTGGCCTCGAGGGCGAACCGCTTCCGAATTCCGCCCGGAAGGACTGAAAAGAGGGAAGGGGAGCGGGCCCGAACCAGCGTATATGGCTCGGCGAACTGACAGACTTCTAGTTGGAGGGACAGATGGACTCGCCCTTTGAGACCGATCTGTCGAATGGCACCCACAGGCCCACGGTCGAGGAGTACATGACCCGAGACGTCGCGACCGTGTCGGCGGATGAAACTGTCGAGTCCGTCTCCCGGCGCATTATCGAGAGCGACGATTACAACGGTTTCCCGGTGACAGACGGCCGGTACGTGGAAGGGTTTGTCACGGCGAGAGACCTGCTGCTGGAAGATCCCGGGATACCGCTTTTCAAAGTGATGAGTGAGGAACTCATCGTCGCTCATCCGGAGATGAAAGTCACGGACGCTGCACGGGTCATCCTCCGGTCGGGCATCCAGAAACTCCCGGTCGTGGATGACGCCGGCAACTTGGTCGGCATTATCTCGAATTCCGACGTGATTCGGAGCCAGATCGAGCGCGCGACCCCGGAGAAAGTCGGGAAACTCAAGCGGACCCTCGAAACGATTCACGATATCGAGGCCAACGAAGAGCGACGGACGATTTCCCTCGCTGAACTAACCCCGACACAGGGCACCGTCTATGCGGACGAACTCGAAGGGCGCGAGTACGAACTCGAACGAGGGTTGGCCGAACCCCTGGTTGTTATCGACAACGGTGGGGATATTCTGCTTGCAGATGGCCACCATCGGGTCATGGCGGCCAAGCGGTCCGGGATCAGTGAAATGGACGCGTATGTAATTGTCCTCCCGAGCCGGATCGACCTCGGAATGGCCAGAACGGCACGAAAGGAAGGGTTGGAGGACCTCTCGGATGTGGATATTGTTGATTATGCTCGTCATCCGTTGGTAGAAGTGACCGAACGATTCACCGACGATACTGCCTGATTTTGGAGCGGCGATGGCCTACGAGACGTCGAAAACGAGGACCCGGTCCTCGTCAGTTTCCGTGCGGTCAATATCCATGGTCACTTCGAGACCGTTTTCAACGGCTTGTGGTTCCATACCCCTGACCTGGCCTGTAACGGAGACCGGTCCGAAGTCGACGATTGCGGTCGCGTACGGTGTGTCTTCTTGGAACCGAGGAGTCGGAACGTGGACGACGTTATGCGCCTGGATCGTACCGAATTCCGGGAGTTCAGTCTCGGACAGTTCACTATCGCCACAATCTGGGCAGACATGACGGGGCGGGAGTGATCCGTGACCGTTCGAACATTCGAGATAGTACGGTGTTTCGTCCTCGACAGCATCGAGGAAATCGGCGTAGCCCGCGTCACGGGCAGGTTCGTCGCTCATTCGACCACCTCCAGAATATGGACGGCTGTACTGGCGACCGTCCCGCCGGCGTTGTGGGTCACTCCGACGGTGGCATTCGGAACTGCCGCTGCGTTGTGATGGGTCCCCTCGAGCAGTTTTGCCATTTCCACCACCTGGCTGGCACCGGTCGCGCCGACGGGATGGCCTTTCGCTTTCAAACCACCGGACAGATTGACCGGGAGATCCCCATCTGCGGTCGTGTCACCTCGCCGGGCGGCGCCGATTCCCTCACCTCGCTCGAAGAACCCGAGCGCCTCGATCGCGAGTGCTTCCGCGACGGTGAAACAGTCATGCACTTCGGCAAGATCTACGTCATCCGCGTCGATCCCAGCGTCTGCGTAGGCCTCGTCGCCAGCGTCTTCGGCCGCGGGAGTTCGCGCGAGGTAGTCCCGATCCTGAAGGGCCAAGCGATCGCTTCCTTGGCCGGTTCCCGTGATCGCCACTTCGGCATCGAGATCGTTCGCTTCGGCGTACTCCTCGCTCACGAGGATCATGGCCGCCGCCCCGTCGGTGATAGGACAGGCGTCGTAGAGATGGATTGGTTCCGCAACTGGCGGCGCGTCCATTGCCTTCTCTACGCTGATTTCTGCCTGGAACTGGGCGTACTCGTTTTCGAGCGCGTTCTCGTGATTCTTGACCGCAACGTGGGCCAGATCTTCGCGGGAACCACCATACTCGTCAAAGTACGCGTCTTCCATGAGCGCGTATGCGCCCGGGAAGGTCATTCCCGCTCGAACCTCATAGAGGTCGTCAGCGGCAATAGCCAAGGCGTCCGTGGCGTCTGCCGTGGCCAGATTGTTCATTCGTTCGGCTCCGCCCACCAGGACGACGTCGGCTTCGCCTGAGCGGACGTTCATGACGGCTTGCCTGACAGCGACCCCGCTCGACGCACAGGCACTTTCGTATCTCGTGGCCGGTGCGTCGATACCGAGGGCTTCAGCGGCGATCGGACCCATATGGCCCTGATGCTCGGCAAGTTCTCCCATGAAGTTTCCAAAGAACACCGACTCGATTTCGGTGCGGTCGATACCGGCGTCCTCGATGGCCGCCTCGCCAGCCTCGC
>JAGXLJ010000254.1 GCA_018334775.1 Halodesulfurarchaeum sp. | reverse complement strand
GTGGAAACCGCCGGAGTTGTACGACGATCCCGAACTTGAACGGAGCGGGCACAAACAGCCAGCGGAGATTGAGGGCCCGGTAGCCTCGATAGACAAATACCAATTCGAGGATGAGGCCCAGGTGTTTACGTTACGGGGTGAGGCATATGCCGATGACATTTCGGTCCTGCAGATGTACCGGGGGAAGGTTCTCACGCTTCGGCACGAGAACCATTCGGGGAAGGTGTACATCGAAGCGGTGCGAGCGACCTCGACGGACCAGTGGGACGAAATCACGGAGTTCCGAATGCAAGACGACCTGATGCAGGATGTCACCGAGGAGAAGCAGGTGTACACCTACAGCGTCGATCTCATCCAGGTCGAAGCGATAAATGCGGATTCATCGGCTTAAACGGATTTCTCGGTTCCCGACTGCTAACCGGAGGGGCTGTTCACGATTAATGAGCCAGAGACGACCGTGTTGGGCTCGTAATTGCGAGCTGTTTTCCGCTGAGGAAATGCCTGTCCGAACTACCAGTCTCGGTCCCTGGGGGTGAACCTACGGTACTAAATGGTTCGGTCGACATGAGGCGGTATGTTCGAAAAATCGACCTGGATTCGGCTCCCTCGGAACGTGGTCGTCGGCCACGAGGTCCTGGCGGAGGCCGGACCTGTCCTTCGGGAGACCCACCTTCGGGGTCGACCGTTGGTCGTCACCAGCCCCACACCGAAACAGGAGGCCGGAGACGAACTCGTCGAGCGACTGACTGCGGCGGGATTCGATCCCGAGACCGTCATCGTCGAAGAAGCAACCTTCGGTGCCGTCGAAGGAGTACTGGCGCGGGCCGCCGAAATCGAACCGGGCTTTCTCGTCGGAATCGGGGGCGGCAAACCCATCGATATCGCGAAGATGGCCGCGGACGAACTTGACGTTGGTTTCGTATCTGTTCCGACTGCTGCCAGTCATGACGGCATCGTGAGTGGCCGCGGGTCGGTGCCCGAAGGAGATACCCGCCATAGTGTCGCTGCGGCCCCGCCAATTGCCGTCATCGCCGATACCGAGATCATCGCCGAGGCACCCTGGGAATTGCTCACCGCCGGGTGTGCAGACATCATCAGCAACTATACCGCGGTCAAGGATTGGAAACTCGCGAACCGACTCAAGAACGTCGAGTACTCCGAATACGCGGGGGCACTTTCCCAGATGACCGCTGAAATGCTTCGGGATAACGCCGCCTCGATAAAACGAGGCCTCGAGGAGTCCGCCTGGATCGTGGTCAAAGCGCTCGTTTCCTCCGGCGTCGCGATGAGTATTGCTGGCTCGTCCCGGCCCGCAAGTGGCGCTGAGCATCTGTTCAGTCATCAACTCGACCGAATCGCCCCCGGGCGTGCGCTTCATGGTCACCAGGTCGGGGTTGGCTCGATTATGACCGAGTATCTGCACAGTGGCGCTGACGGCGAGTGGCGTGCTGTTCGAGACGCCCTGGCGAGTATCGAAGCTCCCACAACAGCAGCCGAACTCGGCCTCTCAACTGAGGAGGTCATCGAAGCACTCACAACGGCCCACAAGATCAGAGACCGGTATACGATTCTAGGAGATGGTATCGAGGAGGCCGCAGCGATTGAAGCGGCGACGCGAACTGGTGTCGTCTAATTTTTCGCCCAGCCTAAAAGCCTGCAGTTTCCGCCCGTTCTCAAAGGAGTTTATGAGGTCGGCCAGTTGGTTTAGCTACCGACCATGCGCGCAGAACCATACCAGCGCTGTCAGGCCTGTGGGCACTCGCTCGAACACCCAACTGTCTATCGGAATCATGCGTATTGTGCCCAGTGTGGTCCGAGTCTTGGCGGAACGAAAGTATAGGCCGGTCCCAATGACTGCCGGAGTGGATTGCGCTCCACGACAACGATTTTGACCGGTCCTGATCGGACTTGGTAACGGTTTTCCCCGCGCTATCTAAGACTAGTGGGGATGAATACACCGCGAATTGGACTTTCCTATGGTGATGTCTTGTTGGTGCCACACCGATCGCCTGTGGAGAGCCGAGCAGCGGTCGACCTTTCCACGCAATTGACACCGACGATCGAACTCGACGCACCCGTTTTGAGTGCCCCGATGGACACGGTAACGGAAGCCGAGACGGCGATCGAACTCTCCCGTCTTGGGGGGTTTGGCACAGTCCACCGCTTCCTTACAGTCGCGGAACAGGCTGCCGAAATCGAGGCTGTTACCGCTGTGGATGAGCGAGTTTGGGCCGCTATCGGCATCAGCGAAGATTATCTCGATCGGGCAGACCGAACGCTCGAAGCCGGGGCGACGGCGATCGTCGTCGACGTGGCACACGGACATCTCGAAAAAGCACTCGAGGCTGTCGAGGACTTGGCCACCGAATTCCCCAGTGTACCGCTGATTGCTGGCAACGTTGCAACCCCGCAGGCGGTCCGAGATCTCGCGGACGCGGGTGCTGACGGCGTGAAAGTCGGAATCGGTCCCGGGTCCCATTGCACGACGCGGGTCGTCGCCGGTGCCGGTGTTCCACAATTGACAGCTGTTTCGGACGCTGCTGAGGCGGCTGCGAACCTGGATATTTCGATCATCGCCGACGGTGGCATCCGTAATTCCGGCGCCGCTGTCATGGCTCTAATGGCTGATGCGGATACGGTAATGATGGGCCGGTTTTTTGCGGGGACCGTGGAGTCCCCCAATGCAATCGTCGAACGGGACGCCGAAGAGGACAAGCGTTCACGTGGGATGGCGACGACGGCGGCCAGCAACGAACGGACTGACAAGGACGGGGCCGAACCGACAGCAGACGAGGGTGTTGAGGCCCTCACACCGCTTTCGGGGCCACTCGAATCGGTGACAACCGAGTTTCTTGCAGGAATCCGGTCCGGCCTGAGCTACGTTGGCGGTGAGTCGATTCCGGACGCCCGGGAAAGCCGAGTTCATTTGGATCTCCGCGAGTGCGAGACTTCGGGAAGTGCACATTTCGACCACGACTGGGAAACGACGTCCCTCGACTGAGTCGAAAACGGAATTGAAACCTTTTTGCAAACGGTCACCGTGGCCGGTAGTATGCGGGTGGCCTTTGTCGCGACGCGAACGATTCATCACGCCGAGAGCGAGACTGCGGCGCGACTGGACAGAATCGCCTCCGCAGTCTC
>JAGXLJ010000253.1 GCA_018334775.1 Halodesulfurarchaeum sp. | reverse complement strand
CGTGGCGGATGCAGCCGCAGCGTCGGCGAGAGACCCTCGTCTCGCAGGGTCGTCTCCCCGTCGAGCAGGACATCAGCGAGTTCCGCTACCGAATCGTAATCGGTCTGCTCGGCGATCCAGTCGTCGTCGACGTCGGCGTCGCCCTCGAGAGGTTCGGCTCGTTTCGAGAGGACCGTTTTCAGGCCCTCCTGACTGGGCTCCCCAAAGGCCACGTAATCGTTGACCTTCGTGAGCATCCCCCGGTAGGTGTCCGTCTCCGGAACCAGTGTGCACTGGTTGACTCCATGGAGGTTGAGCATCTCAAGGGTGTCCGTAACGGCGTCGGTCATGTTGACATTGCCGCGTATCTGTACGACGGCCTGCATCACTCGATCACCTCGCGCACTTCCAGCGTGCGGTCGGGGACACGGGCTTCGGTTGTTCGCTTGAGTGCGTTGAACGTCGCCTTGCCGAAGTTGACCGTACTCCGGGTTTTCCCCGATGATCGGGTCCAGATGTCCTCGATCCCCGCGATCGAAAGGACCAGCCGGACGGTTTCGCCGGCCGCGAGGCCGAGGCCTCGTGGCGCGGGAATCAGTTCCACTTCGACGCTCCCGGCCTTGCCGGTCGTCTTGAGCGCAACGGTGTGGGGCAACCCACACCCACACTCCCAGGACCCACAGCCCCGAGAGACGTCGATAATGTTCAGTTTCGCGATGTCGATGGCTTTCTGGATCGCCCCACCGACCTGATCGTCGCGACCTTCCGCGTAGCCGACGAAGCCGTCACGATTGCCGACGACGACAGCCACGCGAAACTTCACGCGACGGCCGGAGTCGGTCATCCGCTGGACCATGTTGATGTCCAATACCTCGTCGTCGAGCCCCGGCAGGAGCGTATCGACGATCTCCGGTTCCTTGAGCGGCAGTCCGGAGTTGAGGGCGGCGGACATGTCCTCTACTTCGCCGTCCTTGGTGCGACGACCCAGTCGGGTCATGGGCTCCCAGGCGTCGGTATGACTCATTCGTTGTCCTCCAGTAGGGCCGAACGCACTTCTTCGAAGTGGTCCGGCAGTTCGGTTGCGTCAAACGCCCCGCCGTAAAGCGGTTCATCGAGCTGTGCTCCGTAGTCGGCGATATGATCGCCACGAGTCCGTTCCCAATCAGCAAAGACTGTCTCGTTGTGCGGAATGTCGAGTCCGGCGTCGATGGCACCCTCCTGAATGGCGAATACCTTTGCACCCGGCGTTGCCGAGTGCAAGCCGATGTCGAGTACGGCTTCGGTCATCCCTGCGTCGAGAGCGCGGCTGCCGGCCAAGAGGCCGGTCAGGTACGCCGCCGGGAGGTTCCCGGTCGGGGCGTCCCAGCCGTACTCGGCCAGATCGGCCGAGACTGCCTTTGCGATCGTTTCGTCTCCGTCAGGACCAAGAGTCACCAGCTGCGCCCTGGCGTGCTGATTGCTCACCCGAGCAACCAGTCGGGGCTTCCCGGATTTCAGCAGGCGCAACCGCTGATGGTAATCGGTCCGGACCTCGCGGCGTCGCCGCATCGGTACTTTGTAGCGTGGTCCGCTGGCCATTAGTTGTCACCTCGTAGGTCGATGTCGTAATTGTCCTCGATGTAAGCCCGGAGTCGGCGGACGCTGTCGAACTCCCCGCCACTCGCCATCCGATAGAGTTGGCGGTACTGCGAACGGGAAAGCGGCCCCTCGTCTCGCAGTTCGCGGAGTTCGTTTCGGAGTGCGCGGATGCCGTTCCGGTACTCGTCGCTCGGATCTGACCGTGCCCCGGCTTTCCCTTTCCGGGTGCCCGGGCCGGACTGATGTCCGGCGGCGCGTTTCTTGTCCCGCTTTCGGGCGCGGCCTCGGGAGTTCCCCGAGGGTTCCTCCGCCCGAATGGCCCCTTCCTGGACCAGTTCGCGGACGTCTTCCCGGGTGATCGCCTCGGCGATTTCGCCTTGGGCGGCCGGGTCGAGCCAAACGCGATTCGTGCCGACGTCGAGGACGTCGGCTGCAAGTCGTTTCTGTGTCGAGAGATCACTCATCTTCGGTCACCTCGACTTCCTCGTAGGTTGGGTTGAGCACGCGGATCTCGCGGTCGGCCGCGACATCCTCGATGCGTTCTCGTTTACGAGCCCCCACGGCGCTCGCGATCCGGACCGCCTCCCGATCGGGATCGACGTCTTCGAGGTCCGCAGGTCGGTGGACCCGGACTTCCTCGAAACCACTCGGGTGCAGGCCACGAACAGCAGCCGGGGTCCGAAAGCCGGGCTGAACTGTCGCGCCCTTACCTTTGATACCCCGTCGCTGCTTCGAGAGGTCCCCACGCGGCTTCCGCCAGGACTTCGACACTCGCTTTTTCATGTGATGGTCCTGCTGGTTGAATGCGGGTTTGCCCTCACGGGTTCGCTGGGCGAGCAGTCGGGAGTCCTCGTCGTCGAGGTCCGGCGTCTTGTCGGCCACGCCTCGGGGGCGCAGTTCCGTCTCGACTTCTTCTGCAACGTCCTCCTCGACCGCTTCCTCCTCGACCTCGGCTTCTTCGACTTCAGCTTCGGTCTCCTCCTCGATCTCGAGTCCGCCTACGTCCGCCTTGATACGGGCGGCGAGGGCGTTCCCGACGCCTTCGAGGTCGGCCAGTTCGGACTGGCTCGCTGCCTGAAGGTCCGTAATCGTTTCGTAGCCGCCCTCGCGGAGGACGTCCGCTTTGGATGGGCCGATCCCGCTGATGGCTTCGAGTTCGCGCTCGTCCGTAGATTCAGCGTCGCTCATCTCAGGCACCTCCGCGGCCGGGTTTCTCGACGATGTACACGCCGTCCTGGAAGACGCGTGTGTCCTTGTCGGGAACCCGGGTGAGTTGTTCAATCTCGCCGGCGGTCTGCCCCACGGCCTCCTTGTCGGGGCCGCTCAGGGTGATTTCCTCGCCGTCGATCTGTACATCGGTCTCGCCTCGAATGGGCGCCCGTCGGGGCGCCGTCTCGCCGAGGAAGTTCTGGATAACGACTGCGTCGTCCTCGACGGACACCTGCATCGGGAAGTGAGAGTAATGGATCTGCATCCGATACTCGAAGCCCTCGGTGACCCCATGGATCATGTTCTCCACGTGGCTCTCGAAGGTCCCCATTGTGGCGTTCGTCTTGGCGTCCTCGGAATCGGTCTCGATCGTTCCCT
>JAGXLJ010000252.1 GCA_018334775.1 Halodesulfurarchaeum sp. | reverse complement strand
GAAGGACGTCGATGGCTTTGGCGTTGGCGGCTACGTGAGCAACGCCGATCCTGTAGATTTCGCCCTGGACATCGTGGAAGTCGAAGGGGAACCGGCAGCCAAGCGTGGCAAACTCTCCGGGGCCAAACAGGTCTACCGGACTCCAGACGGTGGTCACTACATCGCGCTCGCCGGGCGGGTCGGGCCATCCGGTGGGACCCCGCTCCAGAAGCGGTTGGTCGAAGACGGCTCTATTGTCCGTGACTTTGACCTCGACGCCACGATCGATCGGGCGGCCCGGGACATCGACCGCGTGGATCCAGTTAGCGATCCCGGCGAGTGAGGTGGACGTCTGCGGGCGCGACCCTCGCCCGACAGCCATCTCCGACGGTGAGCGCCCGAGCGACGTGTCTGTCGACAGTTGCAGTCAGTCGATTCTTGCCGTCCCAGTCAAGCACGATCGTCGCGTCGGTGTGTTGGGTGAGGATCCGTTCGATCGAACAGTGAAGCACGTTTTCGGCGTCCTCGAATGCACGCTCCGCGTTGCCGCACAGCTCGACAGTATCCGGATGAATCGCAACGGCGACAGGTTCAGCGGGTGGCTCCCTGGCCGCCGTGAGCGTTCTCGACCCGACGTCGACCACGGTTTCAGAGCCGTTCTCGCCGACGACGGAGGCCGGAAAGACGTTCTCCATACCAAGAAACTCCGCGACGAAGGCGCTGTTGGGACGATCGAAGACGTCTCCGGTTGGTCCCTCCCGGACCAGATCGCCGTCATCGAGCAGCGCCAGTCGATCACCGACGACCGCCGCTTCTGATTGGTCGTGGGTCACGTAGACGACTGGGATTTCCAGGGCTGCAAGCACGTCTCGAAGTTCCAGTCTGAGCCGTCTTCTGATCGGTGCGTCGAGGCTGGAGAGGGGTTCGTCCAGCAGGAGGACGTCCGGCTCCGAGACGAGAGCGCGTGCCAGGGCAACCCGCTGGGCTTCGCCGCCTGAAAGCGTGTTGGGTTCGCGGTCGAGCAGGGGCTCGATTTCCAGCAGCTGGGCCGTCGCCTCGATATCTCCCCCCTCCGTCGCACCGAACGCGAGGTTTTCCCGAACGGTGAGATGGGGGAACAGGGCATAGTTTTGGAAGACCATCCCAACTGACCGGTCCTCGGGTGGGAGATTCTCGATTGGCCGACCATTGATCCGTACTCGGCCGCCGTCCGGTGACTCGAAGCCAGCAATAAGGGACAGCACGGTCGACTTCCCGCTACCGGAGGGCCCGAGAACGGCGGTAACGCCAGGTTCGACGGTGAGGCTCATCGGGCCCAACGTGAAGTCCTCGTATTGCCGTTCGAGTCGGGTGAGTTCCAGGCTCATTGTGAGCCAAGGGTCACTCGCTTGCCGGCCAATTGGAGGGCCAGGACCACGAGGAATCCCAGCGTGAGGAGGATGATCACGATTGGGGTGGTCGCAGCGATGCCGTCCGAGATGAAGGTCACCCAGATCTGGGTGGGCATCGTGGTCGGGTGGTAGGCCGTCATCATCGTGGCGCCGAACTCGCCCATCGCCCGGGCGAAGGTGAGGACTATCCCTGCGAGGATACTCCCCCGAGCCAACGGCAGGGACACCAGTCGGAAGGTTTCGAGTGGCCCTTTGCCCAGGCTCCGGGCCGCCTGTTCGATTTCACGGTCCACCGAGGCAAACCCGGAGCGGGCCGTGATGACGACGAACGGCGAGGAGACGAACGTTTGGGCGAGGATGATACCGAAATAGCTGTCTGTGAGCGGTAATCCCAGTGACGCCGCGGCTCCGCCGATCGGGGTGAAGTGACCGAACCCGGTCAGGAGCATAACGCCGCCAACGACCGGCGGCATCACGAGTGGGAGCACAACTAGCGCGTCGACGATCACCTTTCCGGGGAACGTCGCCCGTGCGAGCACATAGGCCAGTGGCACCCCGAAGATCGTGGCGAGTGCGGTGGAGACCGGGGCCGAAAGCAGGGAGTACTTGACCGCTGAGAGGACCGACGGTTCGAGAAATGCGCCCGCCCTCAGTCCTTCGCCCCAGGTCAAAAACGACACGAACGGGTAGAGCAGATAGACGAAGAGGACAGCCCCCAGCAGTGCGAACACCCCGTTCTCGTGGAGAATCCGGCTTCCAAACCCATACTGGCCACGGGAGAACCGACGGACGGAATCGGCGTAACTCATGGAAGCACCTCATCTGGCACCGGACCGTGGGGGTGCGGGAAGCGTTCGTTCACGACCAATCCGTTTTCGCTGAGCATCGCCGGATTCTCGAGCAAGTACTTCACGAACGCCCGCCCGCCCTCCGGGTCGGGGGCGGTCGAGGGCACCGTACTGTTGTAGAGGACCGGGGTTCCCTCGATGGTGGTCCCATCTTCGGTGGTGTAGGTCGCGTGGGCGTAATAGTCAGTGTACTCCGGGTTCGAAAAGTCGAGTTGGTCCGGGAGTTCGACGTATGGAAGCTCGTGATCGACGGCCATGTTTTTGTAGACGATTGCCGCGGCCCGATTGCCGGTCTCGATGTTGGCAAGGAGGTGGGGTTCCTTCGGGTCGATGACGAGATTGGCCGCGAGGTCCGCCGCCAGTCCGTCGACGCCGTAGTAGTCCGCCGCGAGTTCAAATAACTGGACTGCACGGTATCCCAGGGGGTCCAGGTCAGGATCCGACCGAGCGACTTCCGCGTCAGCGGACCGCAACACCTCGTACCAGGGTTCGCCAGCCTCGAGACGCTCTCCAATTGGTGTGTCGGGCCCATAGGCGATCACCAGCGCGTTTGAGCCGAAGACGACGTCCCACGGGGCGATCGAGTCCGGAAGTCGCGACCGAAGCAAGGAGGCGTCTGCGCTCACGATCACGTCAGGTTGTTTCTGCTCTTCGAGGACCATCCGCATGACCGCGTTCGAGCCGTGGAACTCCCCCCGATAGCCATACTCGTGATCGGCTTCGAACCCCGGGCCGACCGTCGAATTGAGAACCGATGCGAGACTGCCCGCAGAAAGCACCGAGACATCCGTTTCGCCACCGAGACAGCCGGCCACGGCCCCGAGTGCACCTGTCCCCATCAGGGAAAGAAACCCCCGGCGCGTCGAGTTCAAGGGGGCGGTGGTTTTGTTGGTCACCCGGCCGCTCCGGAGTGGGGTCTCTTCCTCC
>JAGXLJ010000251.1 GCA_018334775.1 Halodesulfurarchaeum sp. | reverse complement strand
GATATGTACCACGAATTGCCGACTGGACCGGATCGACTCGACGTATCGAATCGCACACTTGGCTGGGTCGACGGCCTTGGAACCGTACTGGAGCGGGTGCTCGGGCCGGCTCGGGCTCACAGACTCGGACACGAGGACTTCGGAACAGACGCGAGTGGGTCTGATGCCGAAGCCGACGTCTTGGCAGCGATCCGCGAACGCGCTGGGGAGCTTCACGAAACGCTGGTCCACGATCACGGCGTATTTGCCGTCGAGTTCGTCGGCAGCACTGGTGGTGGCAAGACCCGGCTGATCGAGGAGTTGCTCGACCGAGCACCGGCAGACGAGGAGATTGGGGCAATCGTCGGCGACGTGGCCGGCGAAGACGACGCGAAACGCCTCCGAGAATACGGGATTCAAGTCGAGAACATCAATACGGGCAAGGAATGCCATCTCGACCCGGATGGAGTTGGGTCGGCCATCACGGATTTTGACCTCCAAATGTTGGACACGCTCTACGTCGAGAACGTCGGCAATATGGTTTGCCCGGCGGACTTCCCGCTTGGAGCGAGCCTTCGGGTGTTAGTCGTTAGCACGACAGAAGGCGACGACGTCGTCGGCAAACATCCCTTGTTGGTCCAGTCCGTCGACGCGGCAGTCATCAACAAAGTTGATCTCGCAGCGGCCGTCGGGACTGACCTCGAACGCTTGCGAGACGATATCGAGCGGGCTGCTCCTGACCTCCCCGTTTTCGAAACGAATGCCATGGACGGGGTCGGAATCGATGCCCTGCGATCGTTTCTCGAGTCTCATCGAGGGACTGGTCACGAGCATGATCATGCACACAGCCACGCCGCGGATGGGCATGGCCACGACTATTTGGACCATCCGAACCACTGAGTGATGACGGCCGCTCGAAGCCAGGTGTCGGTGCGAGTCACCGGGGTTGTTCAGGGCGTTGGCTTCCGACCGTTCGTTTACAGGCGAGCAACCGCCCACGACCTTGGAGGCACAGTCAGAAACACGGGTGACGCTGGCGTGAAGATCATTTTGAATGGTGACCGGTCGGCGATCGATGCGTTCCTGCAGGACTTGCGCAACTCTCCACCGCCGCTTTCCCGTGTGGAAACCGTTACCGTCGATCGCGCACCGAACGCGAGTGAGACTCGACTGCAGGCCCCTGACGAATTCCGGATTCTCGAATCGGTTGACAGCGCCGGTGGATCCGGAACGATTCCACCTGATACGGGCATCTGTGAGTCGTGTCTCGAGGACGTTTTCGACCCAAAATCCCGCTATTACGGGTACTGGGCCACCTCATGTGTCGACTGTGGGCCCCGATACACGGTGATTCGAGAACTTCCCTACGATCGGCCTCGGACCTCGATGGACGCCTTTCCGATGTGCGAGGCCTGTCGCGACGAATACGAGGACCCGGCTGATCGACGCTATCACGCGCAGACGATAGCCTGCCAGGATTGTGGGCCAACGCTTTCACTTGAGGAATCTACTGCTGAAGGCCGACACACTGCAGCCACCGGACCTGCGGCCATCGCAGCGGCTGTAACGCGGTTGCAACGAGGGGAAATCGTCGCCATCCGCGGGGTCGGCGGGACGCATCTCGCTTGCGATGGGACCGACTCGGCGGTTGTCAAACGGCTCCGGGAGCGGACGAATCGGCCGGCCAAACCCTTTGCCGTCATGTCGCCCTCGGTCGACCAGGTCCGCTCGTTCGCCGCTGTTTCGGATGCCGAAGCAGACTCTCTCCAAGACGTCCGACGACCGATCGTTGTGCTCGAGCGTGACGACAACGGGGCACTTGACGACGTTGCGCCAGGATTGCATACGATTGGTGTGATGTTGCCATACGCTGGACTTCACCACCTCCTGTTCGACACCGAACGTCGATCGGGGAATACCGGGCTCGAGGGTCCGTTGGTGATGACAAGTGGCAATCTTCCGGGAGAACCGATGTGTGTGACCGTCGACGCGATATTCGAGCAACTCGGAGACGTGATCGACGCGGCACTCGTTCATGACCGAGAGATCGTTGCGCGGTGTGACGACAGCGTCGTACGGCACGTCGATGGGGCCAGACGCTTTCTCCGACGATCCAGAGGCTGGGTCCCACAGCCCCTTCCACGGCGGCAAAGCGGGCCATCGGTGCTTGCAGTCGGGGCCGAATTCGACGGAACGATCGCGATTGCCCGAGACGAGGACGTGATCCCGTCACAACATCTCGGCGACATCGACGGCCCCGCGACAGAAACGTTTCTGCACGAAACAACTGCCCATTTGACGGACCTACTCGGTGTCGACCCAGAGATCGTCGCCTGTGACGCCCATCCCAACTTTCTCACGAGCCACTACGCGTCGGAGTACGTGGGTCGAACGAACACCAAGCCCGCGGCAAACGGGATCTCACAGCCCATCAGGGTGCAGCATCACCACGCGCACGCGGCATCGCTCCTTGGCGAATACGACCGGGAGCGAGCGCTCGTGATTGTCGCCGATGGAACCGGGTATGGCTCCGATGGGACCATCTGGGGCGGAGAAGTCCTTGATGCCGAATTGAGCACCTTCGAGCGTGTCGGTGGTCTCGACACGTTTCACCTCCCAGGTGGCGAAGCGGCCATCGAACACCCGGCACGAATCCTCGCGAGTCTGCTCGAGGATCCGGATCGGATCGACGAACTGCTGACAAGCCGAACCCCGCTCGGCAGAACCGAGGCAGAAACGGTTCGAAAAACCGTCGAGTCCAGTGTGAATGCACCGGAGACGACGAGCGCCGGCCGGTTTCTGGATGCAATCAGCGCACGTCTGAACATCTGTCCCAGGAGACGGTACGAGGGCGAACCGGCGATTCGGCTCGAGGCCGTCGCGGCTGGAGCCGAACCAGTTGCAATCGAGCTTCCATTCGGGCGTCGCGACGGGCAGCACGTTCTTGACATCCATGCGGTCACACAACGGGTCGACGAATTGGCTGAAACGGAGTCACCTGCTGTCGTCGCCGCGACAGCGCAGGATGTGCTCGCCCGAGGACTTGCCCAGATTGCGATCAATGCTGCGGCCGATCGTGGCGTCACGGCTGTCGGATTTTCGGGCGGCGTCGCCTACAACGAAGCTATTTCTCGCAGCATCCGAGCACAGGTCGAAGCGGCTGGACTCGAGTATC
>JAGXLJ010000250.1 GCA_018334775.1 Halodesulfurarchaeum sp. | reverse complement strand
GGGAAAGCCGTTGTAGTTGGACACACCCGCCTGGAAGCATTCCCGCGCTTCCGCCGTCGGATCGCCTGTAAGCTCGTCGAAATCCGTCGCCTGGACCCCGTCGAGGGGAATGCCATTCCCGCTCGTTAGCATGTCCAGGTCGGCTGCCAGCGTTCCTCGGTGGAAGACCTCCTCGGAGACGGCGATCGCATCGATGATCGCCTCGAGAACCTTCGAAACCGTTCCCGGCGCCTCCGCGGCGATGTAATCGGCCGGGTTGCCGGCGATGTAGTCCCGGAGGTACTGTGACAGGCTCGCAATCGAATTCCCGTCGCAGTCCTGCGGATCGTCGTTGTTGGTCGGAAGCCCGTCGTCATCAATCCCGACCGTAATGATACGGTGATCATTTCTGACGTCGGCGGCGATCTCGGCGGTCTCACAGAGTTCGCTATCGTGAACGACGTCTGAAGGGGACATGTTCCCCCCAGTATAGCTCCCACCAACCGAGTGCCCCCCGGCTTCGAACACCTGGTTCTCGTAATTTGGCCCCCCGTCCGTCAGCAACACGATGAACGTCTCCGCACCCGACCGTCCGTTCGCGTCGAGTTCTGCGCGCGCGATGTCGAGCGCGGCCGGCATCGGCGTATTACCGTTAGCAGCCAGTCCGGAGAAGTTCACTGGGCCGTCCCCAAGTGCGACGAAGTCCTCGATTGATCCGCCGCCGAACGAAAGACCTCCGATTCGAGCGTCTGCCTCGACGTCGAGATCCGCTGCGAGGTTGTTCGCGGCGGCCTCCAATTCCCCAACGTCGGTCGACGACAGTGACCCCGAGGTGTCGACGGCGATCATGACGTCGACTGTCCCGATCGACTCGTCGATGACGTTGTTACCGTTGGTATCGTACCACCAGGCGGTTTGAATGTTCTCTGCGAGTTCGGGAACATCTGGGCTATCGTCCACTTCCCCCTCGGGCTCGGTGAGTCCATGCTCCGACTCAGTCACGTTGGCCGCCTGAAGCCAGACGTATCCGGGGTTGTCACACAGGTGGAAGCTCAAGGTGAGTTCGCCGAAGTCGCCAGGTTTGACGTCCTGCAGGTTAATGAGCGGTTGCGCTACATCATCGACCCACGTGTCAGCATTACCCGTCCGGGTTGCTCCCCCATCACTGGGTGTGAGATCAGCGTCGAGGTCCGCGCCGTGCTCACATGGGGAGTACGTGAATTCCCCAGTGTTGATTTCCTGTGTCCCATCCCCGTCGGGGTCCGGAAATGCTTCGATGGCCGTGTTCTCCATGTACGCCGGAACGTCATCTTCGTGTATCCATACCATCGGATTTTCCGGGTCTGGGAATGCCACGAAGTCGGGGTCGTCGGGGTTCATCCGGTGGACATCGTAGTCGAGTCCCTCCGTCGGGTCACCGAATTCGTACAACTGGGGATAGGAGTAGTGTTCCTCCCAGTCGACCTTGAGGTCGAGTTCGCCCGCCGTGATGGTGTTGCCCTCGAACGATTCCGTATCGTTGAGGAACGCCGACGTGCCGAGTCCCGCTCCAGCGGAGGCGAGACCGACGCCGCCGAGTCCAGCGAGAACCTTCCGTCGGGAAAGTTCGAATCCTTGGGTTTCTTTACTCATGTTCGATCACCCATGGATCACGCTGTCGAGTTGAACGTTGGATCGTCGTTGTTCCGGCTCTGTTCGGCCTGGAAGACGAGGTCGAAGGACAGGGAATCGCCTTGAATCTCGTTGCCCACCTCGGAGGGAACCTCCAGTAGCAGGCAAAATTCCCCCGAGTCCTCTCCAGACCCGACTATCATCGGCTCGTCACTCCCCCCCAGCGTGACGCCGGTATTGTAGGTACCAAACGCTTCTTGGAGGGTCGTGTAGTGCCGCTCTGTGTCGACGAGGCCACCCTCGTCGCGGTCCGACGACCAAGCATTGCTGTCGATGGACGAACCGTTGAGATTCGTTGTCGGGTCGAGCTCTGAGAGCGATGTCCGCTCCCCGTCGCCGTAATCGTGCCACACCGTGGCCAGAATCTTGTCCTGCAATTCGCCCATTCCGTCACTGACCCCCGGATCGTTGAAGTCGCCCGTCATGGCCGTCTCATTGCCCGTATCCGGCTCCGGTTCGGTGTAGTCGTTCTCGTTACTCACGAGGTTCTCCGTACTCACCTGGACGTAGCCAGGATTGTCACCGACGTTGATATCGAAACAGATGATGCCCCAGTCACCGGGCTTCACGTCGTCGACGATGAGTCCTGCACCGGCCTCGCCATCGGCCGTTTCCTCAAGCGTCGTGAGGTCCACCTGCCCTGCCCAGTAGTCGTTGGCCGCCTCGACCGTCGCCGTAACGCTCATATCGAGCGTGCCCGCGGTGATCGAGTTTCCTGTGAACGATTCCGAGTCGTTGAGATACGCGGACGTTCCGAGTCCTGCGGCGGCTCCGGCGAGACCGATCGTTCCGAGGCCACCGAGGACGCGACGTCGCGTCAGTTTTACTTTCTTCGACATGGGTTGTCTCGGCCCCACGATAGTGGTGGTGGGCCGTATCACACCCCATGAGGGAACTCCTCATAGCTAATAACCAGATATACTGTCTAACGGCCTATTTGACGCATCTAAGAGGATTGTTGAGATTTTAATGCCCCGCTTGGAACGGCTAAAGAGCCCACTATAGAAGACCCAATAAATTAAGTGGGTCGATAAATAAGCCACTGGACCCCTGGAGTTGGGACTATGAATCTCAGGCGGTCGACTGGACTTGCAGAGACGAAAATACACGACATTCTTCGGAATGACCGGCGCCGTCGAGTCCTCGAACACCTCCAGGAATCCGTGGGATCGGTGACTTTACGGGAACTTGCAGAGACGATCGCGGCGAACGAAGCCAATCAATCACCACCACCCCGAGCGCTCAGAGAGAGCGTCTACAACTCGTTGCACCAGACTCATCTCCCGAAACTCGACGATGAGAACGTTATTCGGTACGACAAACACCGCAAAACAGTCGAGTTACGCCCTCGAGCTCGCGACGTGAACATCTATATGGAGGTTGTAACTCGGTACGGAATTCCATGGGCGGATTATTATCGGTCGGTAGCGACGGCATCTCTGGCACTCGTTGTCGCGAGTGAGATAGGTGCTCCACTCGTGAATGTGGTCCCCACCCTACTCTGGGCCATCCC
>JAGXLJ010000249.1 GCA_018334775.1 Halodesulfurarchaeum sp. | reverse complement strand
TTTCTCCGATTCGGCGGTTGTCTCCTCGACGGAGAGAGTCGGTTTCTCGTAGTCGGTGGCCGCCAGGTGGGCTCGGAAGTCCTCCGCAAACCGTTCGTTGGTGCTCACGAAGACGGTCTCGACGCGGTCATCGGCTTCGAGCGCCGAGAAAATCCGGTCGATGACCGTCTGCTCGCCGATCGGGAGAAACATCTTGGGCCGGTGTTTCGTGATCGGCCACAGGCGGGTTGCATAGCCCCCCGCAAGTACGACAGCATCCATATCCCTACCCTCCCGGGGGTTTCCTAAGTCATTTTTCATCCGTCTCGACGCCCCAACGGCATTTCGGGAGTCGGTCCGACACACCCAAGTCGTGATCAGGGCTCCTGAGAGTCGCCTGATTCATGATCGGGGACGTCGGGAACATCCTCGAGTGGCGCTTTGACCGCCCGCTCAGATTCCGTTCGGGGTTCAGGTCGCTCAGATTCTGGTTGGGCGCCAGGTCGCTCAGATTCTGGTTGGGCGCCAGGTCGCTCAGACCCCGTTCGGGGTCCGATGCGAAAAGTTTCCCCGCCTTCCGCGTTAGTTTCTGGATCTTCCGTAGCCGTTAGGCCGAACACGGTTCTGAGCCACATGAAAAACTGCGAACCAGTCATGATTCGCTCCACTCGGATTCCAACCGATTCCGCAGCGCTTCATTCATCGCAGACACGGGTGCCTCGACACCGGTCCAGCGTTCGAATGCCGCTACACCCTGGTAGAGGAGCATCCAGGCACCGTCAATGGTGGTCGCGCCTGCGGCAGACCCATCCTGGAGGAATCGTGTTTCTAGCGGCGTGTATACGGCGTCCATCACTGCCAGGTCCTCGTGAAACACCGACGCAGAAACTGGTGACCGGTCTTCCTCCATCCCGACGCTCGTCGCATTGATCAGCAGGTCGGATCCAGCTGCAAGCTCCGGAACCGCATCGAGGGAATGACCAGTCCCACCCAGGTCCGAAGCCAAAGACTCGGCCCGGCTTGCGGTCCTGTTGGCAATGTGGACCGTTGCACCAGCTGATACGAGCATATGCCCGATCGCTCTGGCCGCACCGCCAGCACCGACGATCACCGCCGTGCCTGCACCAGGATCGACACCGTGGCGCTCCAATGCTCGCCGAGCCCCCGCAGCGTCCGTATTGTCGCCGGTCGGTGGGTCAGTCGAGAAATCAATCATATTCACGGCCCCGATCGATGCAGCCGTCTCCGAAGGGTCGACGACCTCCATGACCGCCTCTTTGAACGGAATCGTCACGTTCAGCCCGTCGATTCCAAGTGCAGCCGCACCCTCGATCGCCTGGTCCAATCGCTCGGGGTCGGTTTCGAGCGTGACATATCGGGCGTCCAAGCCCCGGACCTCATATGCGGTTTCGTGAAGGCCAGGGGAGACCGAATGAGCGACCGGGTTCCCGATCAGTCCGTAAACGTCCATATTGAGCGGTCGGCACGGGTCGGGTTAAGCGTTGTCGCTGTACCCCCGTTCGCCCCGCTTGTCGGGACCCCTACTCGGAGATACGAGCCGGGAGGGCAGCCCAAATCGTCTGGCCCGCCCGCTCAAAAAGGGTCTTGAGCGCGGCCCGTCGCATGGCAAAGAGCGCGGTCCCGAGGACCAGATACACCCCAGTGTAAACGAGGAGCAACTCGTAGCTCGAAAGCGCCAGGGTGACCATGTCCCGAATGATGAGAAATTCGATGACGACCTGGGAGACGAACAGGATGAGCAACATGATAGCTTCGCGAACGGAGATCTCGAAGTTCACCAGAATCGCCAGGGCGAAAAACGACTGGGCTGCAGTCAACCAGATCTCGGCTGCCTGTTTCGCGTCGAATGGCAGCACGCCATATTGCCCGTTGGCAATCGAATACACGACTACGAGAGTCCCGATCAACAGCGTCCACTGGTTGAGTTTCGAGGAAATAAGTGCGTTGAAGCCGGCGGTCGACCGGGCCTTGTTCACCAGATAGACAACCACAATCAGTTCGGGCGATTCGGAGGCCAGGGGTGCAATCCACTGAATCATGAAGAAAGACGGGACGCCGATGTTGGTGCCGATCGTTTCGAGACCGTGTGCAAACGGCTCGACAGCTGTGAAAATCAACAGCCCTGAGTACGTAAAGAGAGTGATAACAGTCAGAAATCGGCGCAATTTCGGTTGTGCCTGCAGGGCCGCTGGAACACCTACGTGTTCCTCCGTGGGTTCGATATCGCCCCGTAGCACCACGAGAATGTAGGTCACATAGAGGCCGACCAGAATGACCATATCCAACGCATCGATCCCACCGAAAAGTGGAACGAAAAAGGCCCAGAGGGTCGCAGCCATCAGGAAGACGATATCGAGAGCCAGATCCTTGTCGACCGACACGGCCTCGGCAAGCACTCCGGCCCGGTCTTTGACCGACGGATCGAGACTGGAGCCCCGACGATACACGGTAAACAGGGCGATTCCCGCCCAGCCGATACCGATCAGGATTCGGTTCGCACCAGTCATGTTTGCCACCGCCAGGTTACCGGCCTCGATGCCCCGAGCCGTGCCGGCAAAGGCACCGGCATTCCAGGCATACAATGCGTCCACCGAGTATTCTGGGGCGACAGCAAGCACCGCCAACACGGCAATGGCGAATGGCCGGGGCACGTCTCGCTCGGCCGTTTCAGCCGCCCAGGCAAGAAGAAACGCGGCCCCGAGTACTGACAAGCCACTGATCAGGACCGTGATGTTTGTCGAGAGGTGCTCGACACTCCGGTCAGTAAAAAGGGTCAGGAGCCAGTAGCCAAACCAAGGAACCGTCAGCCCGATCGCACCAAGGAGGGCGCCGATCGTTTGCCGATTCATCGCATCCACCCGGGGTAACCCCTATCGACCGAATGCAAAAGCCAATAGAAACGCGCCAACCAGTCCATTATTTGTCTCTATTCGTGTGTTGCCGCCACCCCTTATAAGACACAAGATGTTCCTAATTGGAGGAGATGGGCGGTCTGACCGTGATTGGGGCCACCGACCCGTCGAAATCCGGGTTCGCCGTGGTTACGGCAGTTCAGAACCTCACACACCCGAAATCCCCCCAACTGAGGGAAAGATTGCTTCGAATCGGGGGCTCAGTCGGTGTATTCGATCGTCGCGTCTCTCGCTCCGTTTTTGACGCTCTCGATTCTT
>JAGXLJ010000248.1 GCA_018334775.1 Halodesulfurarchaeum sp. | reverse complement strand
TGCTCTTCACCGTGGTCGTGGTCAGGAACACGAAGGTCGTGGGCCCCGTCGAATTCTGCGTTCGTGTACTCGTGGGCGTCTGAAAGCACATCGAGATTTTTCTCGAGAATGTCCCCACCCATCGCCTCGCTCATGAGCTCTTGGATCGGGTCGAGTGGCATATCGAGGAGTGCGGCCGTGACACCAACCCCCGCCGTGTTCCGCATGACATCCCGACCGTGGTCCCGAGCTATCGATTGGAGGTCAACCGGGTAGACGTGCCAGTCGTTTTCCTCGGCTCGCTCGTCCAAATCCCGAGTTTCGTCCGGGTCGAGAACGCCTGTATCGTAGACGATGACCCCACCCTCGTTGAGTTCGTCGAGGTTCTCGAAGAGCGGTTTTTTCTCCTCATCCCCGTAGACCGCACCCTCCGACGGGTTGCGAGCAAAGCTGTCACCCAACGCGAGGAGGAAGTTGAATCCGTCTCCCCTGGAGGTGACCGGTGCTTCGCTGGCGCGTACCTCAACATAGGTGTGACCGCCGCGGATCCGTGACGGGTAATGTCGATGTGTATAGACGTGTAACCCGTATCGCATCAACGCCTTGGTGAAGTTCTGGCTCGTCGTGTCGATCCCGTCACCGGAACCACCTGCGATTCGCCAAATGAGTTCGTCCTGAGTCATAGTAAAGCCTGGTCCGCGAGGACCGTTAATCCGGGAATAGGGGAAGCGGGGACTAAACGGTTTGGCTTCGGTTTCGCCTGATTAATCGTGTAAAATACGGCTTCTATGGTCGGAAATCCGGATGTCTGCCACTCCATTATCGGCTGGAAATCCCCGTCTCAGCCAATCCCCCTTCGGCTGGAAGTCCGCATATCCGCCGTCGAAAAGACCGTTCGCACTGCTAGTCTTCTTCGGTGTCAGCGTCCACGGCCTGGAAAATTCGGTGCATATCACGGAAAATATCCTCGGGGGAGCGGTCCTCCGCAGGATCGTAGAGGTCGCTCACCCGCTCGACGGTTGCAGCGACCTGTACAGTTTTGGAGTCGGCCTCCGGGCCTCGAAGGTCACTGGCCACGGCACGAAGGACGGCCCGTTTCTCGTCCGGCGTGTAAGACATCCTACTGCGAACGATTCTGCCGGTTGAGGATCCCGACCATGTCTGCCGCTGTTTTGACGACGCTCTGGAAGGACTCTGACGTCCCCCCGTCGTCGGCCATCACGATCGGCGCCCCCTCGTCCCCGCCGCTCCGGATAGCGGGGTCGAGTGGAATCGATCCCAGGAAAGGCATGTTTTTCTCCTCGGCGAAGCGTTCGCCGCCCCCGGAGCCGAAGATATCGTGTTCGGACCCACAGTCCGGACAGACGAATGTACTCATGTTCTCGACGATGCCCAGGACGGGAGTGTCGTGTTCGGCAAACATCTGCAGTCCACGACGAGCGTCCTCCAGTGCCACCTCCTGGGGCGTCGTGACGATCACGGAGCCCGTAATCGGGATCGATTGAAGCAGCGTGAGTTGCGTATCGCCGGTTCCCGGGGGCAGGTCGATGACCAGATGGTCGATATCGCCCCACTTGACGTCGTCTACGAGTTGGGTGAGCGTTTGGGTAACCATCGCTCCACGCCAGATGACCGGATCGTCGTCGCCGAGCATCAGTCCGAGACTCATGACGCCCATCCCGTGAGATTCGACGGGAACGATCTCCTCGTCGCTGGTCGCGCGTGGTTGTTCATCAACTCCGAGCATTCGGGGCACGTTGGGCCCGTACATGTCGGCGTCAAAAATCGCCACGTCCGCCCCGCGATCGGCTAAGCCGGCAGCGAGGTTCACGGAAACGGTACTCTTGCCAACACCGCCCTTTCCGGATGCGACCGCAATAACGTTCGAGACATCTGGAAGCGGTTCGGTTGCTTCGTCGGTGTCCGGACCGAGGTTCTCGACGCCCATTCCGTCGTCCTCGGCTTCTTCGGTATCGGTTGCGATGGTGACCGAGAGCCCCTCGCTCTCCAGGGCTTCCCGAACCGTATCGCTGATTTCCGCCTCAGTCGGTGAACCGGCCGCCTCCAGAGCCAATCCGACCGTAACGGCGTCGCCATCCAGGTCGATCCCGGAGACAAGGTTTTCAGAAACGATATCAGTACCGAGGTCAGGGTCTTCGATCCCCGACAGAATCTCCCGAATGTCGGCTTCCTCCATGACCCGAATAAGACGGTCTACTGTGAATAAGGGTTGTGTTTGGCCCGAGTTGGTTCAAAGTCATGTGTGATTATTGAGAATAGCTCGACCGGCCGATCAGTCCCTTCAAACGCCGTTTCCTGGAACCGTAAGTGGTCTGCTATAAATTGACAATGTAACTAATTACAGTTACCTCTTACCGGAATTACCCTCGAATTTAAGTTAATCCGGAAGGGAACATGGGGTATGCTCGAAGACGATTTCGGTCGGGAGGTATCCCAGGTTCGTGTCTCTCTGACCGATCGTTGCAATTTTGACTGCGTCTACTGCCACAACGAGGGGTTGGGTGATACACGGGGACCGATGGATCCCCAGGAAAACGAGATGAGTGCCGATGAGGTGATCCGATTTCTCGAAGTCGTCGACGAACACGGCATCGAGAAGGTAAAATTCACTGGCGGCGAACCGATGCTTCGGGAGGATCTCGAGGAGATCATCCGCCGGGTTCCCGATGGAATGACTCCCTCACTAACGACGAACGGAAGTTTCCTCCCCGACCGTGCGGAGGCGCTTCGTGAGGCAGGCTTGGAGCGGGTCAACGTCTCCCAAGACGCACTCGATGCCGAAGCTTTCAAAGAGATCACTAAAAGCGGAGCCTACGAGCGCGTTCTCGAAGGCGTCAGGGCAGCGGTGGATGCCGGCTTGACGCCGGTAAAACTCAACATGGTCGTCTTCGAACGAACGGCCCCACATGTCGAAGACATGGTCGATTTCGTCGGAGAAAACGATGGTCTTCGGCTCCAACTCATCGAGTTCATGCCGGAACTGGTCAACAAACCAGAGTGGGCCATCGACATCGACCGGGTTCACGACTGGCTCGAAGGACGGGCCGACCGGGTCGAAATCAGGGATATGCACCATCGAAACCGCTACTGGGTAAACGGTGGCATGGTGGAAATCGTCGATCCGGTCGAGAACCGTGAGTTTTGCGAGAACTGTCATCGCGTTCGAGTGACC
>JAGXLJ010000247.1 GCA_018334775.1 Halodesulfurarchaeum sp. | reverse complement strand
GGCTCGAGCTTCAATTTCGTTTTCAACGTCGAGGGAGTCTGGAACTACTTCTGCAAGCCCCACGAGGACCGTGGCATGGTCGGTATGGTGATCGTTGGCAGTCCACAGGGTGGCGACGGTGCAGCCGCGCCGACGGTCGTCAAAAGCGCGGGGGCGTCCGAAAAGCTAACCCGTCTGCTCGAAGTCGCCGAGATCGGCAATTCCACAGAGACGGAGTCTTCGAGCGATATCGTCGAGATTCCCCGTTACGAGTTCTCGGAAGGAGAATCCTACACATTCGATACGCTGTTCCGGACGGACAGCGGGACCCGCGAGTCTACCGAGACGTGGACGGTCACGGCGGTCGATGGCGAGGACGTGACGGTCGAGGTTTCATCGACCGTGGATGGCGAGACGACGACACAGACGTTTTCGGGAACCCACGAAACGATCTACGACGTGGCTGCTCAGGAACTCGTCTTCAACGCCTTTGCGGTCGCCCGGAGTCCGCTTCGGTTCGCCGAGATGGGGAATCTGTCCGCCGGCAACAACTTCACGGTAACTCGCAGCCAGTTCCCAAACCAGGACACCATCAGCTGGAGTTCGGCGACAGTCGAAGTGGCCGGGGAGACGACCGTCAACGGCGTCAACTGCACCGAATTTTCGGTGCGGCCCGATGGAGAGGATCAGGTACAGACCGCCTGTGTGGCCGAGGACTATCCGTTTGCTCCCTCTCTCCACGTCGAGCAGGCGGGCACGACGACGATGGAAATCACGCTCACGGACTCGACGCGATGACAGCGACGACGCGGCGTCGAGTGACGGGTCACGCGAATCCGATCGTCATCGTGGCGATCCTGAGTGGCACTCTATTCACCCGTCGGAAAACCGAGTAGGCACGAACTGATTTTGAGGTCGGATTTCCGTCCATACCAAGCGGTTGCCCCACCCTTCTCAGTCGATCCAACGAAGCAGGGTGAAAGAACACTGCCTCCCGCAAGAATTTTCGTGTTGGAAATCAGGGAAATTTTTTCGTTTCGTTCGGAAAGTAGAGACGTTCTAATCCGGGCCGTCCTCGTCGAGCCAGGCTGGTCCTTACTCCGCTAGGAAGTCCGGTTTGATACGACGTTCCTCGCGCTCCACAACGATGTGATCGAGAAACGCCTCCAGTGAGACATCCTTTCGCTCGCGTTCTGCCCGATCCCGAACTGAGATGTCAGCGGCTGCTTCCTCATTATCCCCGAGCACGAGCATGTAAGGCACCCGGTCCTCGTGGGTCTGCTGAATCTTCTTCCCCACCGTCCAGTCACGCTCCTCGACTTCGACGCGGAAGTCCGCAGCTTCGAGTTCGTCGGCCACGGACCTGGCGTAGTCGAGGTTATCGTCCGACACGGGGAGGATTCGAACCTGTTCCGGCGCGAGCCAGAGTGGGAACTTGCCGTCGAAGTGCTCGATGAGCACCATGAAAAACCGCTCGTAGCTGCCGTAAAGCGCCCGGTGGATCATGACCGGTCGGTGGTCCTCGTTGTCCGAACCGGTGTAGGTCAGATCGAAGCGCTCGGGCATGTTGAAGTCCAGTTGGACGGTCGGCCCGTCCCAGGTCCGGCCCAGAGCATCCTCGAAGGCGAAGTCGATTTTCGGCCCGTAGAAGGCCCCATCCCCGGCTTCGAGTTCGTATTCGAGTCCGAGATCTTCTAGTACGTCCCGAAGCTGGTCCTCGGCGGTCTCCCAGATCTCGTCCCCCCCGACCGACTTCTCGGGCCGGGTCGCAAGCGCGACTTCGGCGTCGAGGTCAAACACCTCCAAAACCTCAAAGATCATGTCCACGATGGTCGAGACCTCGGCCTCTATCTGGTCCGGTCGAACGAAGAGGTGGCCGTCGTCGATCGTGAAGGCCCAGACCCGCGAGAGGCCGGAGAGTTCCCCCCGCTGTTCCTTGCGGTAGACTTTGCCGTCCTCTGCATAGCGCTGGGGGAGGTCCCGATAGCTCCAGGTCGTCTGGTCGAAGATCATCGCGTGGCCGGGACAGTTCATGGGCTTGAGCCCGTACTCCTCGTCGTTGACGTCGAGGAGGAACATGTCATCAACGTAGTTGTCGTAGTGCCCCGATTTTCGCCAGAGTTCCGTCCGGAAGAGGTGTGGGGTTTCGACGTAGTCATACTCCTCTTCGAGGTTCATGTCCGTGACGAAGGACTCCAGTTCCCGCAGCACCGTCTTCCCGTTGGGGTGATACAGCGGGAGCCCTGGACCGGTTACGTCCGGGATCGAAAAGAGTTCGAGTTCGGTTCCCAGACGGCGATGGTCGCGTTCTTTGGCCTGCTCGCGTTGTTCGACGTACGTCTCGAGTTCCTCCTCGGTCGGGAAGGCCGTGCCGTAGACCCTGGTCAGGGTTTCCCGTTCCTCGTCGCCACGCCAGTAGGCTGCGGAGACGGTGAGGAGTTCAGTTGCGCCGACTGCCCCGGTCGAATCGACGTGGGGGCCCTTGCAGAGGTCCTGCCAGTCGTCCTGCCCATAGAAGGAGATCGGTCCCTCGCCGGCGGCTTCAGTTTCCAGGATCTCCTGTTTGTACGGATTATCGTCGTAGAACTCCACAGCCTCCTCGCGAGACAGTTCGGCCCGCTCGACCGGATAATCAGCGTCGACGATGGTGTCCATTTCGGCCTGTATCGCCCGAAGGTCGTCCTCATCAAGGTCGACCCCGTCAATGTCATAGTAAAAACCATCGTCAGTGGACGGACCGATGGCGAGTTTCGCCTCGGGGTAGAGCCGCTGGAGTGCCTGGGCGAAGACGTGGGAGGCCGTGTGCCTGAGAACCTCGACGTACTCGTCGCTGTCTTCGGTCACGATCTCCAGTTCGCAATCCGCCTCGATCGGCGTCTCCTTTGCCACCAACTCACCGTCGATCTTCCCGGCGACTGTGTCGCTCCCGAGACCGGGGCCGATCTCGTATGCGACGTCCGCTACAGTAGCTCCGGACTCGACTTCGAGCTCGGAGCCGTCGGGAAGGGTTACCGTGACCGTGCTCATAGACCGTCATAGTAACTGTTTCCCCCATAAGTGTATTGAGAGCCGCGCCGTCTTGGCCTACAATCGGTACAGTTTGGTCTGCCAGAAGCGATCGTAGGCATCGTCGAGTGCGTCCCTTGGTGACCCCGTGGCATCGACTGGTTGGGTAACAGCCGCCTCGCTCTCGAATTCCGGC
>JAGXLJ010000246.1 GCA_018334775.1 Halodesulfurarchaeum sp. | reverse complement strand
CTCATCGATGAAAAGCCGCTCCAAACTCTGGTCGAGGTCGGCCATACCCGAAAAGTCCGCTTCCTGAGGGTCGAACGCTGCTGTCATGCCGAGCGTTTCGAGTGTTGGTTTCAGTTGCAGGCCCTTCCCAAACTCGAATTTCGGAATCGCGACCAATCCTTCCTGGCGCTCCAACGAGTCGACCGTCGTTGAGAGGGTTTCCATGTCGAACTCGTCCTCAAAGGCCTCAAATTCACCCGCGGTTGGAAGCACAAACAGCATCGACACCGCACCCCCGAGATAGGGAAGGTCGATCGCTTTCGCGCCAGCAACCTCGGTGTAGGGAACTGGCTCGTGTTTTTGCATCATCGGAACATCGACAACCGGTCCCTCGAGCGGTGTGAAGGGGGCTGGTTCAGTGTCGTCCGGCTCGAACGGGTCCTGCCAGTTCGCCCGGAAGTACACAGCGTTCGTGAGGACCAACCGGGTAAGTGTCGTGAGTGCACCCTCCGGCAGCAACTCGTCGATTCGGTCCTCGGTCCGGTCGGCAACCCACCCGTTGATCGTCTGGCGGGCACCCTCTGGATCACTTTGATAATCGACCTCCCGAAGGCCACCACCGTAGTGGTCGGCGAGCACGTCGAGATAGGCTTCTTTGAACGGAAACCCAGACTGCCCCCAGATGGCGTTGACCAGGGAGAGTTCAAAGGGCACGGGGTCATCCTCAGCTTCGAAGTTTTCGGGCAATTCCGCGGAATCGATCTCGTCGTCGCGGTCGTTCAACTCGCGCTGGAGGGCGTTGAACGCAGGATGGAGTGAATCCTCGGACGCCGTGTAGTTGAATGCCTCGCGCATTTGGCTCCGGGTTTCATCCCGCGCGCCCGCATACGCCATCGACAGAGTGATTGTCACACTCAGCGGCGAGACCAGGCCGTTTTCGGTGGGCGATTCGTCGGTCGTCTCCCGGTACAGGGCAAGGGAAAAGGCGTTCGTATCACTCACCAGTGTTTCGAGCGTGGCGTCGTCGATGTCCGCGACGACTCCCGGCTCGGGTGATTCAACGGCCGTGCGTGGGGTCGGAGCAGAACAGCCTGCGAGTGCGCCAGCGAGAAGCGACCCCGTGAGCCCCAAGAGGCGGCGTCGATGCATACGGAACTATAGGGGCGCGGGCTTTCAATGTTTACTGGACAATCAAACTCGGATTGGACCCTTCCGGCGAGAGGAAACGGTCTTGGGCCTCCCACACAGACCCCCGATAGACCGAATGGACAGCAAAGACCTATGGCGTGGCTTCCGGGACGTTGCGCCACTGCTCCTCGGAATCGCCCCCTTCGGCCTCGTGACCGGGGTCGCAGCTGTCAATGCCGGTTTGGACCTCGAGCTTGCAGTCGGGATGTCCGTGATCGTCTTTGCCGGGGCCGCCCAACTCGCCGCCCTCGAACTCATCAGAACCGACGCCCCGCTGGTCGTTATCGTCGTCACCGCTGCCATCATAAATCTGCGAATGCTGATGTACTCGGCCTCGATCGCGCCACACTTCCGCGATTTCAAAGCGAAGTGGAAGGGTGCCCTTGCCTACATCCTCACCGATCAGGCCTACGCGCTTTCAATCGCCCGATTCGAAACGGAGGAACCGGTCGAGAAACGGTCGTACTATCTCGGGGTAGCCGTTCCAATCTGGATCGTCTGGCAGGTGATGACCGTCGCCGGCGTCGTCTTGGGTGCAAGTGTGCCACCCTCGTGGGGACTCGAATTTACCGTCCCAATTGTCTTCCTCGCACTGTTGGTCCCAGCGGTTGAGGACCGGGAAACACTCGTCGCGGCGGCGGTTGGCGGCGGTGGGGCAGTGCTGGGTGCTGGCTTGCCACTGAACCTCGGCCTCCCCGTAGGTGCCACCGCCGGCGTGCTCGCCGGAGCCATCGCCGAACGGGTGAGACCATGACGACCAGTTTCGGGGACCCGCTCCTCTGGGTCGCGATCATCGCTATCGGGCTGCTCACATTCGCGATTCGGGTGTCCTTCATCGCGCTGTTCGGCGAACTTGAAGCGATCCCACCGCGTGTAAAGACGCTGCTCCGATACGTTCCGGCCGCCGTCCTCGCGGGGCTCGTGTTTCCGGCGTTTGTGACCGTCGGCGCCAGTGGCAGTCCCGAAGTGGACAAACTCCTCGCGGGGCTTGCCGCTGGCACCGTGGCCTGGCGAACGGAAAACGTCCTTGCGACCCTCGTGGCCGGGATGGGAGCCCTGTGGGTGCTGCGATTTTTCATCCTCTGACCGGGTGGTTCCCGCTTTAGGCGTCCAATAGGCCTATAGCCCCGACGTTGTAAGTATGAATCATGCCGGACGACAAGCGGGGCCGAGAGAAACAGGCGCGCAACGCAAATCGTCGGCAACGGGAACATGCGATCGCGGCCGAACTCGAGCAAATGGACGATCCGGAGCCGGCGATCGACGAAGGGGAACTCGCCTTCTTCGAAACCGCTCTGGAAGAATTAGAGTTCCCAGCCACTGGAACCGAAATCGTGTCCTCGCTCGGGCATCGGGAACTCGACGTCGGTGATGAGAGTTACAGCGTGTCGGAACTGGTTCCGACCACAGACAGCGAGACGTTCGAAGACCCAACAAACGTTCGAGTGCAGGTCCAGCGACCGACCGTTGCCAAAGCGATAAAGCGGATCGTCGAAGCCACCGACGCAGTGCCAGACACGACATTATCGGGCTCGAAGCGAACGGCCTACGAGAAGACGTTCAGAAAGCTTCTTGAGATCGATGCGGTCTACGAAGACGGTGGAATGAATGTGGTAACAGATTGGGTCATTTCGGAACTCCAGGAGAACGGGACATTACCCGGGTCGCGAGAGATTCGACGCCGAGCCGGGAAATACTGTCGGGACACTGGCTACGAGATCCGAAACGACGAGTGGCTCGACATCTGAGTCGGTTGAGCCACAACGTGTTTTTGTCCAAAGATTTCTGACCAGCTTGTATTTTGCACCCAGCCCCTTGAGGCCGAGGTGATCTGTGATTACGGACGGTCCATCTGCTCTCCGACCAGGACTGAACGGAGCCACAGGCGACGTGCATGTTCGATACGAGTCTCTGTGTCACAAAATATCGCCCGGAACACTAACTCCCGACGTCATCCCTGGCGGCGTGCCGCGTCGGTCGGGTAACCCTCGTGCCGGGCGTGTCTATGGCGTGCCTGGGTTCTCCACCGGTCTC
>JAGXLJ010000245.1 GCA_018334775.1 Halodesulfurarchaeum sp. | reverse complement strand
GGGAAAGGAAGAATCGCGGAGAGCGAGCAGCCCGCGGACGGGCACGAATCCGTCGATCCAGAGGAGGGGTCCCACCCGGTGATAACCACTGTCGACGGAGCGGTATCGGCTATGAGGGATGCCTGTGTGTACTACGTGCTCGTCAACAGCTCCGGGCAGGAATGGGGCCGTCTCCGAGACGCCCAACCCTGCCCCACAGAGGAGACTGACGCCCGAATCGATCCAGAATCGGGGAAGGTTCTCCTTGCGGAGGCTCTTATCGAGGATTCCAAGACGCGAATCGCTTCGCTACCCCCCGAACTAGATGCCGAGGACATCGGGTTACTCACCTTCGACTGATTCGAGGAACGGGCGCCGCGAGATTCTACCGCAAAATCCGGTCAGCTGACAGGTTGTGCTACTCGTCGGTTGCGAGGGGAGGATTGGAAAGCACAGACGGTAGCGACTCCCCATTTTCGAGGCGCGCGATGCGTCCCGAGAGAACCGGTCTCTCCTGGCCAACGAACCGTTTCAGTGCAGCTCCCAGCTGCTCGTAGAAATCGGTTTCCGCGTTCTGCCTGACCTTCGCGGCGAATTCGTCGATCCACTGGTCCAGGTGGACGGAGAAAAACTCGTCCTGTTTTTCGATATAGGAGACCGCCTCGGCCTCGTTTCCGGAAGCGAGGGCCTCCACTTCCCGGAGGACCAACACGTACATGAACTCCAGCTCGGCAACCACGTGATCGGCCGGTTCGTCCATATCGATATCGAACCCTTCCTGGAGGAAAGTCGTCTGCACGGTGTTCGTGGTCTCAGTGGCTACCCGGCCGTCGTCGTGGAGGTAGGCCGATTCGTATGGTGGTGCCTGAAGTTCGTACGGCCCGACGAACAACTTGGCGTGATCGACCCGCATCGTCTGGAGATCGGTCTCGACCGCACGCAGTGCGGCTGGATCGACGGCCAATTCCGTTTCTTCGGTCTCTTCGAGAAGGCCCAAGACCTCCTCGTCCGGCTGGCGTAACAACTCGGCCAGAAGCTTGTACGTATTCCCCCGGCGGCGTTCAGTAGCGAGATGGTCCTCGTCGATGGTCGAATCGTTCATATGACTGTTTTATGTTCGACGGCAATATCGTTGTGGTGACCCGATCCCTCCGCGAAACGAGTGGTGACACCCAGCTTACAGCTTCTTCAAGACTACCTTGACATCCCCGTAGGTGACTGAGCTTCCACTCAATCGATCGTACTCGGCCGGGTGCAGGCGGTTGACATGGCCGCCGCGTGGCTCCTTCCCGAACTCCTCGGAAGCAACCTCGCCGTAGGCCCAGTGGCCTGCTCCGTAGGTTTTCACGACGGTGCCCGGCTTCGTACCTTCCCATCGTGTAATCGTGGATTCGATGGTCCCGGCCGGCGAATCGATCTCCACCTTGTCGCCGTCCTCGAGGCCGAGCCGGTCGGCGTCGATGGGGTTGATCTTGAGGACGTCTTCGTCTTTGACGTCGCCGGGGTCGACCTCCTTGTTGTCGTAGTACCACGTGCAGTTCGCGGAGCGACCCTCGCGGTTGAGCCGGGCTTTGTGCTCCACGAGCTGGAACTCGTAGTCGTCTTCGCCGGAAACGTAAGGCTCCTCGTAGTGGGGGATGAAGCCCTCTTCGCCCCGGGCCTGGTACTTGCAGGTTTCGAGGATGTCGTCGACGTCCGTGTCGTGGCGGTCAGCGTGACCTTCGAGGGCTTTCTTGAGGGTCTCGCTGTAGAACTCGAACTTGCCGGTTTCGGTTGCGAATTCGCCCCCGTTTTCCGGCCATCGATGGCCGAACTCCCACTCCTCGGAGTTCCACACGCCCGTCGTGCGGAAGTCCTCCCAGCCGTCGAACTCGTCCCCCGGCGGCCCGTCGACATCCGGGTCCCAGATCGGACGCATGCGCTTTTTGAGCGTGTTCCGGGAGAACGCCTGGGCGCGGAGCTCGCGGTCGTCGTACTCGTCACTCGGTGAGAGACCCGTTTCGGGATCCTCGAACTCGTTCTCGAAGAAATCGAGCAAGTTGGTGAACCCACGTTCGGCCAGTTCGTCTGCGATCATGTACGGGACCTCCGTCTCGGAGGCTTTGCTCTGCCAGAGACGACCCTCGAGGACGCTCTCGGGGTCGTTCGGATCGTCAGCGAGCACGGGCTGCAAGAGGCTCGTCTGCTGCCGACGGGCAGCCATCGACTTGAGCTGTCCCCACCGCTCGTACATGTGGTGGGTCCCCGGAAGCACGATGTCCGCGAAGTGCGCGGTCTCGCTCGCGTGTGTCTCGATCGAGACCATGAAGGGAATCTTCGAGAGGGCCTCTTCCCATCGCTGCGGCTCGGGATTGGAGAACGCGAAGTTGTTCCAGTAGGCGATCAGCATCTCGATCTCCATCGGGTCCTCCTCGAGGATGCCGTCGGCGGCGTTGTTCGTCACGACGCCACCGCCCGACTTCCCCCCTTTCAAAGAGGGGAACTCTTTCGAGCCACGCTGATCGATCTTGTCGCCCGATCCGTGTTTCTTTGGATAGTCGATGCCTTGCTGGGCAATATCGTCGATGTATTCATCGGGGCCCGGCAGCCCGGCCGTACCGTCGTCCAGGCCATACATCTCTCCGCCCTCGTTGCCGACTGAACCGACCAGCCCGTTGAGCACGTGGGTTGCCATGCTGTTGTAGCCACCCCGCGTCTGCATCACCGGGCCACCGCCGACCCAGGAGATGGCGTTCGGACCGGCCTCGCCGAAGCGCTTCGCCACCTTCCTGATCAGGCCGGCGTCGACCTCGGCTCGCTCTTCAGCCCACTCGGGCGTTCGATCCTTGATCTCGAGGTTCCACCACTCGATCAGGCCGTGGACGTTCTCGGTTGCCTCGAAGGTCGATTCGTCGACCGTCTCGCCTTCGACGAACCGGTTCTGGCCGTCCTCGAAGTCGCCGACGAATTCGCGATTCCACAGCCCCTCCGTGAGGATCACGTGGGCTATCGCCGTCGCGAGAGCGCCGTCCTCGCCTGGACTGACCGGCAACCACTCACCAGCCTTGGCGGCCGCCGCGGAGAGACGTGGTTCGACGACCGCGACTTCGGCCTGGTCAAGGACGTCTCCCCACCGGTTCGTGTAGTGAGACACCTGTCGGTTCGTCGCGATCGGATCGGCTCCCCACAGTAACACGTATCGGGCGTTCTCGACGTCGTATTGCCGATAGGACCACTCCCCCTCCGT
>JAGXLJ010000244.1 GCA_018334775.1 Halodesulfurarchaeum sp. | reverse complement strand
GCCAAGGACGAGAGCGGCCGGGAGAATCCACTTGAATGCCGTCAATATTGGTTCGACGTTGGGAATCGGGATCCAGAAGATTTCGAGGATGGGGATCCCTTCGAATAGATGGATGCCGGAGAACATATTGTACAGTTCGGCCGGAGTTCCAATCACGTCGGTCGCAATCCACCAGTTTCGGTACCCTTGCAGCGCCCCGCCCGCAGAAAGGATGCCGGCGATCATGACCGCCAGCCAAAAGTTGGGCATCGCCCGCCAGATGATTCCAAATCCGGAGGCGAAGTAATCAGACCAGGTGTTTGCCCGAAGGCCGGCAAAGAGGCCAATCGGGATGCCAAACAAGAGTGCGATGACGACCGACCAGAAGCCCATCCAGACAGTCGCCGGCATTCGACCAATGAGGAGTTCGCCGACGCCCGTGCCCCGCTGGATCGTCCAAGACTGGCCGAAATTAAACGTTATGAGATCCTGTAAGACCTTCCGGTACTGGTCCCAAAGAGGGACTGGTGTTCCATCTGGATAAATGAGGCCGAGCTGGATCCGAAGCTGTTCAGCGGCCATCGGTTCGGCGTCCCGTCCCAGAATCGTCAGCACCGGGTCGATCGGACCGAGATACATCACCATGAAGGCGATAGTGAGACCGAACAGCATCACCGGAACGCCAAGCGCCAGCCGTTTGAAGAGATAGAGCAGCCGGTTCATGCGTCTAGATTTGAATCGTCAGAAAAAAAGGTGGTCTCGGTCCGCCAACTCGGCCAGATCGACTTGCGGATGTTTTTGGCTATACTCCCGTTCTTTCGTCGGTATCGCCACCGCAAGTATGGATGCGAGAACGGTGTCGAAAAGATGGTGAAGGGGCTCAGGAAACCTTGCGAGTTCTTCACGGGTCGGCTTCCCTGATGAAACATTATTGAATACAAATTATATCTTGGGCCAGGTTAAGTATATTACGACAGCGAAGAAAAATGCAGTCCTGAGAGAGGTCGCTTATTCCGGGATGTATTCGTAGTAGGTACTCGCTCCGCTGGGGAAGGCTGCAGGCGGCGTGAGGTGGAATCCCTCCTCGCCACGGCCTTTGAAAACGTTAGCGATGAACTGTTCGTGGTTGATTACGTACGCCATCGCCTGCCGGACCGGCTTTGGCACCTTCTCCATGTTGAAACCGACGAAGAAGGTATTGATCGATGGGGTCGCTGACATATTGACCGTCTTCCCGTCTCCAATCGGACCGTAGGTCCCAAAGGACTGACTGCCTTCCTCTTCCTCGATGGTGACCTTGTCCGGATCGTACTGCTCGGTCGGGATGCCGGACACGTCGGCATTTTCGTTGAGGAAATAGTTGTATGAGGCAGTTGGCTCGGTGATAATGGAGTCATGGAGCTCGTCCATGACTGGCTCGGGACCATGGTAGTCCTCGAATTTCGAGGCCCGGAACACGCCTCCGTTTCCGGACTGCCACTCTTCGAAGACGAATGGGCCACTACCGACTGGATTCGTCGAGAAATCCTCCCAGACCATATCGCCATCCTCGTACCCTTCAATGTCAGCGACAATCCCCTCAGGAACTGCGGAGAAAGCGGAATAGGCGAGGACCGAGAGCGTATGGGCGAACGGGTTCTGGAGCGTGATTTTGAAGGAGTACGTTCCGGTCTTTTCGATGGCGGTCGACCCCGGAACCACGTTTCCGTCCTCGTCCTTCTCGTGGTCGATGGCCAGCACGCTGAGTGGGAAGTAGGTATTCGTCGAGTTCGGTGACTCCACCAGTCGCTGAATCGAGTATACCAGGTCGTCAGCGGTAATTTCGCCGTAATCTCCGTGGAACTGCATGCCCTCTTTGAGCGTGAATTCGAACTCCGTCGCGTCGTCGCTTACGGAGTAATCCTCGACGAGTAGCGAGCGCACGTCGGTCGTTCCATTGTGGTAATTCATCGGCGCGTCGAACATATTCATGACCTTCCCGCCACTCGCCGTATTACCCGAAGCAATCGGGTCCAATGAATTGAAGGTCGCTGAAATGCCGTTAAACGTTTCTTTACCGCCGAGATCGTTCACGGCGATGTTCTCCTTTGAACGCGAGGGGCCCATTCCTCCCGGCGCGTCGTAGTCGACATGGTCGTACCAGAACAGCTGGTCGACTCGATGGTAGATGGGAATCAAACCAGCGGAATCCCACATGGCCTTCTCCATTTTAATGCCCGCGTCGTTCCGGATCTCCTGGGCTTCTTCGGTGTTTTGTGGGTTGTTCTGGATTCGGTCGAACTGCGCAGTCATATACTCCCGAATCCGGTCGTCGCCCATCGCGTCTTCGGACCAAAACAGTCGAGAGCCGTTCGGTGTGTACCCCTCCGCGTCATAAATCGTGTTCTCCGGGTCGATCAGCTGCAGGAAGTTCTGCGCGGCGGGATAATCAGCGATCCAGCCGAGCGTGTAGGCCATGTGCTCGCCCTTTTCAGTCTGGTTGAGGAGAGCCCCGAAGTCCGCGTCGCTGATGTTCATGTCGATATAGGCGGAGTCAAGGCGTGAGCGGATCGTATTGGCCATCTCCTCCCAGGCCGGGCTCTGGTACTGGACCCAGTCGAGTTCGAACCGGTTGTCCGGTCCGTACCCAGCCTCCTCCATCACCGCCTTGGCCTCCTCGACGTTCGTCTCGTTGGCTCCGTACGGATACGTGTCCGATGGGGTATATTCGCCTTCGCCTTCTTCGGTCGTGGTTTGCTCACCTTCGCCACCATCCTCAGCACAGCCTGCCATGCTGGCAGTCAGGGCGGCAGCCCCGGTTGCTTCGAGGAAACGGCGCCGATTGAGTTTGCGGCTGTTTGGCATACCAAGAGGACCAATATTGTGAAGCGTTATAAAAATTGGTGTCAGGGCGGGTAAATCAGCGACCCAGTGGGCACTAGGTATTCCCGTCAGCCCCTATTTTAAGTGGTAGACGAGTTGAGGAGGCCGAGTTTCGGCCAGCCAGTGTCGTAGCCTACATATGCCCCCATCCTGTAAACCGGTCACATGAAGGTTGCCGACGCGATGACACCCCGGGCCGACGTAATAACGGTCTCGCTCCCCGGGACCAGAGACGATGTCCTGGAGTACCTCCAGGAGCGGTCGTTCTCCTCGGTTCCGGTCGTCAAAGAAACCGAGGACGGAGAGCGGTACCGCGGACTTGTTTCCCGGGAAGACCTGATCAAACGACCGAACGAGGATCAGTTAG
>JAGXLJ010000243.1 GCA_018334775.1 Halodesulfurarchaeum sp. | reverse complement strand
GGGGCTGGATGGCCACGAATTGTGTCACTTCACCTTCTTCGAATATGGGGGCAATGGTTTGGTGGGCAGACGAAACGAAAACGATCTTTTTTGCTCCAATCTATTGACAAATCGGCTCCGGTTATGTGGCTGCTCCCAGTGTTTGTGTCACAGAATTTACGGCCGAGGGGTCAATCCAGATGATAAATCGGTCTTCGGACCTGATTACACCACGGACCGTTTCGTCCTCAGCCACCGATTCGGTTTCATCATCGGAGACATCCGCCACCTCATGTACCTGATCGACCAGCCAGCCTACAGGTCGCTCTCCGTCAGTTCCGAAGATGATCACCCTTTCTGCATCCGTTTCCGCACCCGTATCCAGCACCAGTTTGGGATCGATTATTGTCGTCGTCTCACCGCGGAGGTCCATAACACCCAGCACATGGTCGGCTGTGTTCGGGAGTGCGGTCAGGTCGCCTTTTTCCACGATCTCGTTGATCCTATCGATGCCGACACAGTATTGGGTGTCACCAAGCGTGAAGACGAGGACTTGGTCCGTCATGTATTTACTCCGATCCCTGCCATTCCATTTCACTCCGGGAGTTTCCAGCTTCAGACCCTCCGTCAGTTGCGACTGAACTCTGCGACTGTCCCACATCCGACATCGCGGAACTACCATCGTTCTGTTCAACTTTGAACTGCTCAACGAGGTCGTGTAGCTCACCAGCCATCTTGGAGAGACCTTCCACATTCTCGCCAACGTCGGAAAGCGATGCCGTCTGCTCTTCGGATGCTGCGGAGACGTTACTTGCTTCAGCAGCAGTCTCCTCCGCGACACTCGACACTTCATCGACCATCGCGACGACCTCTTCTGTCGAGGCGGCCTGATCGTCAGTGGCGTCGCTGATCTCCGCAACACCAGCCTCGACTTCTTCGATCGACTCGGCGATATCGTCGAACTGCTGAATCGTCTCTTCAATGGTTTCAGCTCCGCTCTCCACGCTCGTTTTCATTTCTTCGATGCCTGATACGGTCTCGTTGGTGGTGGTCTGTACCTTGTTGATCCGCTCCTCGATCTGCGTGGTTGCGTCAGCGGCTTCGCCAGCCAACGCCTTGATTTCGTCCGCCACAACTGCAAAGCCCTCGCCCGCTTCGCCCGCTCGGGCGGCCTCGATCGAGGCGTTCAGCGCGAGGAGATTCGTCTGCTCCGCAATATCGTTAATCATTTGGACGATCTCGCCGATTTGCTCCATTTCTTCATCGAGGCCGGACACCTGCTTTACCGCTTCCTCAGCCTCAGTTTCGATCTGTGAGATTTCTGCAGTCGCCTCGGAGGCACTCTCTCGACCGGTCTGGCCCTGGTCTACTGCTTCACTTGCATTCACTTCGACTTGCGTGGCTGATGCGGCAATCTCTTCGACTGTCGCCGAGAGGTCGTTCAATTCGTTGGCCGCTTCCTGCATGTTCCCACTCTGCTCGTCGGATCCCTGAGAGATCTCCTGGACGGACTGGGCCACTTCCTCACTCGCCGTTTCGATTTCTTCGGTACTGACAGTCACTTGCTCGCTCGTAGTGGAGACCCGATCCGCAATGGCCTGTACGTTCGCGATACTCGAATTGACCTCATCAAATCCAGCTTCGAGGTCGGTGAGTGCCGTCCCGTATGTCCCAGGGTGATCGGTTTGGAATTCCCGACTTAATTTCCCGTTTTTGAGGGCCGTGGCAGTCACAGAAATCTCATCAAAGCTCGCCGAAAGGGTCTCCATCCCGTTGTCGAAAACCCCAAGGATATCGCCGTAGATACCCGGGCGGTCGGCAGTCACCTCGTAATCGAGTTCGCCCGACTGCAGTCGTTCGCCTGCGGTCTGAATCTCTTCCAATGAGCCTGTCACTTCGGTCGCCCCATGATCCAGATTCTCCATTACGTCACCATAGACCCCTGGGAAGCCAGTTTTGACCTCTCGCGCAGCGAGTTTCTCGTCACCCGCCGCAAGATTCTGGCTGACGGTATTGATTTCGGTAAATGCCTCTTCCAAATTCGACTGCATCGTGGTGAACGATTCGTTGAGGTCTCCGATTTCGTCCACTCGATCCGTGGTTTGGAGCTCGGCATCGAGATCTCCCTGAGCCAACGCTACAGCCTGATCGCGAACGTCGGCGATCGGTCCAGTGACTCGTCTTGTAATGTAAAATGTCACACCCAAAAGCGCGAGCAGCGCGACTCCGCCGAGGAGTAATAGCATCTGCTCCATTTGATTAACGCCTCCCAACACTTCATCCGTGGGTGCCACCGTAGCAACGGCGAATCCGCCTGTTTCGATCGGGTGGTACTTCACGAGTGCCTTACTCCCGGTGACCGGGTCCTGCATCGTGAAATTACCCGATTCACTGGCCTTCACGTCTTCTTCCATCGTTTGGAAGCCGGGAACTGAAGCCGAACGCGACACGTTTCCAAGTGTTTTCGCTCCGACCCAGCTCTCGTTCGGATGGGCGACGAACTGCCCCTCGTTGCTGACCACGAAGGCGTATCCCGAATCGTAAAGTTGGACGTCACTCGCCAGTTCGTTCATGTAGCCAATAGAAACGTCCACGCCCGCAACCCCAACGACCTCTCCATTACGCTCGATGGGAGTCAAAAAGCTAACCAGGAGTTTGTCTTGGTACGAGTAGGGACCTTTCACCCACCGGTCTCCGGACTCCATCGGAACATGATACCATTTGTCATCAGGTGTAAGATTTAATCTGATCAAACTCACCTGGTTGCCGTCACCGTACCGGTTCCAATAGGGGGCGAATTCCGTCTGGTTTGAATCGAAATCGCCCTCCTGGTAGGAGACGTACGTTCCCAGAACCGCTGGGTTGTCTTCCGCCATACGCCGAACGACTTTACTGGCGTTTTCCCGGCTTCTACCGTCCTTTTCGTAAGTCCCCATCGTTGAGGCGAGAGATTCGGAGAGTTTTTGATGCTTTTTGAGTTCCGTGTTGATATCGTTGGACAACGCCACGGATTGTGCATCCATCCGATCGTTCGAGGCCGTTGTTACTTGCTCCGTCGCCACGCTGGTAGAGACGAAGAGAAGTGCTCCAATGACCACGATAGTGGTCACACCAATCGCGAGGATCAATTTTCGCTGGACTGATCCTGTTAAAATCGTTTTGAGGTCAGTGTTCATTATTCATCTCCCCCGAAAGTGTAGGAGGGGCGATATTATGCCGACTGCGTAGGTCATGCATACTT
>JAGXLJ010000242.1 GCA_018334775.1 Halodesulfurarchaeum sp. | reverse complement strand
GGGGTCAACGACGGTATTCACGGATTCGGTCCGAAAACAGCTTTGACCGCAGTGAAAGAGCATGGCGACCTCTGGGGAGTGCTAGAGGCAGAAGACGAGTATATCGAATATGCGGATCGTATCCGTGACCTGTTTTTGGACCCGAACGTCACCGAAGACTACGACCTCGATACGGGTATCGACCCGAATTTGGACGGAGCCCGGGACTACGTTACTGACCAGTGGGAGATCCCGACAAATGAAGTCGAACGTGGGTTCGAACGGATTGAATCGGCCGTGGTCCAGACCGGCCTCGATCAGTTTACCTGAGTCTGCGGAACGGCAACGGGATTTACGTGGGCAGTCGACGAAAGGCCACCATGACAGAGGAGTCTGACGAACGGATCGAATCGGACAGCCTCGGCGACATTGCGGTGCCATCGGACGCCTATTGGGGGGCCCAAACACAACGGGCCATACAGAACTTCCCAATCAGCAACCAGCAGATGGACAGGCGGTTCATTCGAGCCCTGGGCATCGTCAAGAAAGCGGCCGCGACGGCCAACGAACAATTGGGGCTCATTTCACCCGAAACTGCGTCTGCGATTCGGGAAGCCGCCACCGAGGTCATCGACGGCGAACACGACGATCAGTTCCCAGTAGACGTTTTCCAGACCGGGTCCGGGACCTCGACGAATATGAACGCGAACGAAGTAATTGCCAATCGAGCCGCTGAGCTCATGGGGGCTGCTATCGGGAGCAAGTCGGTCCATCCGAACGATCACGTGAATTTCGGACAGTCCTCGAATGACGTGATCCCGACCGCGATGCATATTGCCGCTTATGAGGCAATCGAACACGACGTCGAACCCGCGCTAAAAACCCTCGAACAGCGTCTAGCTGAGAAAGAAACCGCGTTTGATGATGTGGTGAAAACGGGGCGGACCCACCTCCAAGATGCAACACCCGTCAGGTTGGGCCAAGAATTCGGCGGTTATCGGACCCAAATCGAGAAAGGGTTGGACCGAATCGGTCGAGTCAAACCGGAACTTGGCGAACTTGCACTTGGAGGCACTGCCGTCGGAACCGGTCTCAATACCCATCCGGACTTCCCAGAACTGGCCGTCGAGGCGATCAATGAGGAAACCTGGCTGGAATTCCAGGAAGCGGACAATCACTTCGAAGCGCAGGCGGCCCACGACGCAATGGCTCATGCCCACGGTGCGCTTCGAACTGTCTCCGGTTCACTTCACAAAATCGCGCATGACCTCAGACTCCTGGCATCTGGACCGCGAAATGGGCTTGGCGAACTCGTTCAACCCGAGAATCAACCAGGGTCATCGATCATGCCTGGAAAGATCAATCCCGTAGTCGCCGAATCGATAAACCAGATCCACGCTCAGATCGTGGGGAACCATGCCACGGTGGCATTGGGTGGTGCCGGCGGTCAACTGGATCTCAATCTCTACAAACCGGTTCTCGCGACGAATTTTCTCCAGTCTGCTCGGTTGCTTGCGAACGGGGCCGAAACCTTCGCGAATCGCTTCGTCGCCAAACTCGAAGCGAATGAGGAGACATGTTCGGACCAGGTCAATCAAAGCTTGGCCCTTGGAACGGCTTTGAATCCCGCGATTGGGTACGATGCGGCCGCAGAAGTCGCGAAAGCGGCTCTCGAAGAGGGGCTTTCGATCCGCGAAGCAGCCGTCAACCGTGGCTATCTGACCGAATCTGAGGCCGAGTCAGTTATCGACCCGATTGCGATGACTGAACCCGGAATTCTCACCGACTAAGGCCGTTTGACTCGTTCGAAGACCCGGTCATTCAAGGGGATGGGTCGCCCGGGTTTCGCTATGGAACGTCTCAACGCTCGGGTCCAGATCATCTGGGGCCTCATAGCCCTGCTCGCAGGCGCGGTCCTCGCAGCAGCGGTCGCAGGGGGTCTCATCTGGTTCGATTTGGGCCAGCCCTCCATTGCCGTTCTCGTATTCGCACTGGTCGCAGGTCTGCTGCTCGTCCATGCACACCTTCGCTACCGGATTTGGCGATTCGATGTCCAAACTGATGCCCTCTTTCTACACAGAGGCGTGTTGACCCGTGTTCGAACGGTGGTTCCGTATGTCCGTGTGCAGCACGTAGACACCCAACGAAACCCTCTCGAACGGACCATCGGGCTGAGCCGTGTCGTGGTCTATACGGCAGGATCCCGTGGTGCGGACGTGACGATCCCCGGCCTTCGTCCTGAACGGGCCGAATCGCTTCAGGAGCAACTCCGGACCCTTGCAGGGGAAAACGACGCAGACGATGGCGTCTAAGCTCCATCCGCTCTCGGTCCCGATCCGCGGTGGGGGCCGTGCACTGGGATTGGCGGTTGCTGGATCGGTGCTGGGTTCGATGGTCCAGGAGCCGTTGCGGGCGATGGATATTGCACCTCGCTGGGTTCCACTCGGCCTCGTGTTAGCCGGTCTCTTCGGTTTGGGTGCAATCGGCTACGAAATCCTTCGATACCGAGTATTCACGTACGAGCTGACCGAGGAAACGCTCAACCTCGAATCCGGAGTTCTGTATCGGCGTGAGCGTGAAATCCCGCTCGGGCGAGTCCAAAACGTTGACATGACCCGGTCGATCGTCCAACGAGCCCTGGGAATCGCCGCGGTCGACATCGAGACAGCAGGCGGGCAATCGACCGAGGCAAGCTTCAAGTATGTCTCATTAGCTGAAGCGAAGCGGTTGCAGGAAGGCATACGGACTCGAAAGCAAAGAATCGAATCCGAAACCACCGCCGAGTCCGACGAAGAGGGGGTGTCCAGACCCACACCTGAAGCCGAAGCGGAAACCCTCTTTGCGCTTGATGACGAGTCTCTGGTCCTTTACAGCCTGCTTTCCTTCGACCCGCGAATGCTCACGGTCTTGTTCGTGATCGTCCCGACGCTCTCACCCTTCGTTTCCCCGTATATCGAGGGCCAGGGGATGGCAGTCCTCCTTGGGATTGGGTTCTTCCTGTTGGTACTCGCTGCCCTTGGCGTCTGGCTCATGAGCGCATTTGCCAGGTTCGTTGGGTACTACGGGTTCACTCTGACCAGAGTGGGCGAAGAACTACGCTATGAACGAGGATTGCTACAGCGATACGATGGGAGTGTTCCCGAGGACAAGATCCGGACTATCGTCATCGAAGAAAACATGCTGATGCGGTACTTCGATTACGCGTCATTGTCGATTGAAACGGCCGGTTACGGTCCTGGAGCCGAAAACG
>JAGXLJ010000241.1 GCA_018334775.1 Halodesulfurarchaeum sp. | reverse complement strand
CGACCAGTTGTCGAGATCACGGCCGATACGAACGCCGTGTTCGAAACCTCGGTGGGCGTGATCCATCAGGTCAACGACCGGACCGAGTTCGTCGTGCACGCCCAACGTGGACAGCCGACAGTCGCGGACGACGAGGTGTCGCGTCTGGTTGCGGATAATTTGCACGCCACAGTCGAGTTAGACTCGAATCGGTTCGAAGCGATATTCGATGAGGTCACCGAGAAACGCTTCGGGCAGACACAGACAGAGTACAAAGAGTGGGCCGTCGAACGATTGCAGGACTACCACACGACGACGGTTCAATACACCGGCGACAACAACGTCACCTACACGAAGACGTGCGAGCCGAATCTCTCGGACATCTCGGTGCAATCGATCGAGCCGGTATATCTGCCCGAGGTCCGCCAGACGACAGAGTTACGGAAGTACACATACCCCTATGAATACTACGTGGCGGGACCGTCCCGAGTGACTGCCGAGGACGGGATTCATCGTTGCGTCCACTGTGAGACCAGCGGCCTCGACGAGAACTACACCTATTGTCCCAACTGCGGGGCGATCGCCTGCGACAGCCACATCAAAACCGAACGGCTGGAGGGGGAGCCGGTCTGTACAGGGTGTGCAGTGACCGAGCGGTTCGCACTGAAGACGAAGTACTTCTACGACGAAGAGAACCTCGATGCGTTCCGTGAGGAGTACGCCGCGATGCCGCTCCACGAGAAGGCGATGGAGAACAAGCCGCTAGCCGTCGGTGGGGTCATAACAGCCCTCGTCTTATTCATCGCGGCACTCACAACCGCTGGCGTGATCTAGCTATCTCATCAGGGCTCGGGATAGTCACCGCTGGTTTGGGGCCGACCAGTGACTGTTCAAACAGCAGGGTGAGGCACAGTTATTTGGCGGTGGTCTGATATGTGGTGGGTATGTCTGCCCGGGATACCGGTGATCCTCTCGATGGAATCTACCACGAACTCCCGTTTCTCGGCGGGGACCCTGCTGATCGGATTGCGCCCCTGTACGGGAATCTCGTCTCTGAATACAGTGTGCCTGAGGTACTGGTGCTGAAACGGTTTCCGACGGGGATCGAGACGTTCACCGATCAGCTTGCCGCCGCAACGGCTGGTGTCGAACGCCCGCGGGTCAGATCGATAAACCGGCACGCGGGTGCATTACTGGCCGCGTTACCAGATCCTCCACAGCAGCTGTCGGATACTGAACGCGGGGAATTAGCGCATCGGTTTCTCGAAGAAGCCGAGTGGGAGACCCAGTACTTATCGCGAGCGTCAAGATACGAGCGATTCGAAACAGACGTCCCGCGGTTGACGAAAGTCGTGAGTTGGCGCGGTGAGCCGCTAAACTCCAGCCATCGACCGCTCGACGAGATCGGTTCGCATCACCGGGAGTTCCAAGAGTGGCTGGCGAGCCACGGCTATCTTGAGCGGGGCGCAGTCATCCCGACGGTTATCGACGCCTTGGATGCGGGAGACATCAGTGCTGATGTGCTCGATTTTGAGGCGATACTGGTTATCGAATTCGAGGAGTTCGCCGCGGTCGATCGAGCCTATCTCGACCGGCTTTCCACCTATGCGGACTGTGAACTACATTGTGTGGGTGAAGCCGACAGCAGTATTCAACGGGTCTGGAACGAGCCGGGAACGGTTCGGGACACCGTCGCGGAGCGCGCAGCGGACGAGTTCGACAATCCACCTGTGAGAAACAAACCAGAAGTGGTAGCGACGTTGTTCGCGACCGGTGAAACACCGTCAGACCCGCCAGCAGGAGCGGTCGACGTCGTCTACGAGGACACCTTCCGCGATCAGGTCCGGGCCGTGGCGGACGAGATCGAACGGCTGCGCGGCGAGCATGGGTGGGCGTATGATGAGTTCGCGATCGGGTTCCGTGATTCGAGTGAGCCGATTGGGGAGACGGTACGGCTCCTCCAGCAGGCCGGCATTCCGACGGCGTCCGCGACGGTCAGTGGCTTCGCTGACGATCCGGCCGTTCGAGAACTCCGCAATCTCGTCGACTACCTTGCGCCAGAGGATCCCGGAACGCCTGAGAGTGCCACAGCACGGGACGGCACGTTCGATGACGCAGTGATCGAGACAATCGAGGGTGAGGCAGATAGTCTGGAGGGAGCGTTGCGGCGGTGGGCGTTAGAAACCGATCTGAAGGAACGAATCGCGGCAGAGCACGAGCCGCTGGAGGCGAAAGCCCAGTTCAGCCACGTTGCGGATGTCTTCTCGCTGGCAGGCTTTCTCGACGAAACGCCGGTAGTCGAGGCGACGTGGGCGAACCTCAGTGCGGCACTCGACCGGGCAGTGCAGAATGCGACTACAGAAGTCCAGACGGCCGAGGTAGACGTCAAGGAAAACGGGGTATTGGTCGATGCGGTGCGCGTGATGAAGAACGCGTCCTGGAAGGCAGTGTTTATGCTGAATCTGGTCGAAGGAACCTACCCGTCCGACCCGGATCTGACGGGGTTGTTCCCGACAGCAGAGGTAGCGTTGATGCCTGATTTCCCGGGTGTGACGGACGTATCCGCTGCTGACGTCCGGGAGACGTTCACGACAGCCGACGATGCGATCGCAGACCCGTTTCGGCGGTACTACCGGGAGTTGGCACGTCGCCAGCTTGCGGTCGGGGCTCGGGCAGCTGATGAACGATTATATCTCGGCCTGTTTGGGGAAGAGTCGGGTGAACTCAATCGCCAGCTCCAGCCGTCCCGGTACCTGATTGAGGCCGTCGAAGCGGTCCCGTGGATCGAAGGGCTCGAGCACGACGCGGTGCACGGGCAGAGCGGTGCCATCGAGTTCACGCTGTCGCGTGTCGATCACGCCTTGGCCGAGGTGAAAGGCGCGGACGTGCGTGGCGCGGACGTCGATCTGGACGCAGTTGAGCGTGACCTCGCTGGCATCCAGGAGTTGCTTACGGCGAGTGGGGAGCGCGGCGAACAACTGCGTGCTGCGGTTGCAGCGCGTGTTGATTTCGCGGCTGGAGAGGTGCGTCGCGATGACTGAGGACGCCAGCGGTGAGGCAGGGGACGACGTGGAGCGGGTCTCGCCGAGTAGCTTGGCGACGTATGCGTACTGCCCGCGCAAATACGAATTCGGGAAGGCCCAGCGTATCGAGACGATCGACGATACGAAGCGATATCTTCAGCAGGGGCTGGCGATGCATACGACGATCGAACGGACCTGCCGCGACACAGCGCGTGGGGACGAGCCAGCCACAAT
>JAGXLJ010000240.1 GCA_018334775.1 Halodesulfurarchaeum sp. | reverse complement strand
GGGTTCGCCGGTTCGAATCCGGTCCCACGCATTTTCCGTCACTCTCACCGGTGAGGGGCGCTTGTGCCCCGAACCGTGAGATGAGGGTCGTAAATGCGGTCACCGGATTCGAGCCCTGGAAACCGAGCGAAGCGAGGTTTCCTCTGGTTCGAATCAGGTCCCACACATTCCCACTTTTTCCCAGGGGCCGCTTCGTAGCCCCTGCCAAAAAAGTGGGGAATAAGACCGATTTCGGTCGGTTATATTTCGCTTTAACTCCGGATTCGAGCCCTGGAAACCGAGCGAAGCGAGGTTTCCTCTGGTTCGAATTCGAAGTCTATCAGACGAGGGAACTTGTGAGCGGGCCTGATTCTTGGTTCGAAGTCGGTGCCAGCTTGAGTTCAATACCGCCTGACTAGACGGCTGTATCCCAACTCCGGCTCCGATTCAAATCTTGGCGGGGACAACGGACGGCGGGACAATGGACAGTGAATCGCTGTGCCCAATCGTAAGATAATAGGCCTTCGCTGGAGTTATAAAAAATGATGATTAACCCACAGCATTTTAGTACAATGTCCGAAGAAATTACGCATATAGCTACTACCATGCCCACAGAGAAACCCCGCGGCCTCATGGAAACCTACGAGCGGTTGCTCTGGGGCGTCATGGACGCAATTGGCGTGACCAAGACCGTAGAGCGAAAGATGTTGACGGCGACGTTCCTGCAGTTCGGAGCGATCGTCACGATCTTCGTGCTCGGGATCGCGCTGATCGGTGTTCAGATGTTCCAAGAGATCTTTTCGACCGGCGAAATAGCCATATTTGGGGCCGTGTTCGTGCTTTCTGTCGGGGCCCTTCTGAACACGATCCTGATCCTCAAACGGGACTTCGTCACCCCGGTCGAAGAAATGAAAACAGCCGCCGAGTCGATCTCCAAAGGCGAACTCGAACAACGGATTCCGGAGACTGACCAGCGCGACGAGATCGGTGATCTCGTCCGCTGCTTCGGCCAAATGCACACCTATCTCGTGACTGTCAGGGACCAGGCAGAAGCGCTGAGTCGAGAGGAATTCGACGCAGACGTCCTCGAAGAAGACGTCCCGGGGAGCTTCGGGGCGGCGCTCAGTCGAATGGAGACGAACCTCGAGGAACGCATCGATGACCTCGAAACAAAGCGAGCGGCCATCGAACGACGAAATACCGAGTTGACCGAAACCGCCGAGGCCTATCAACGGACCATCGAGGCCGTCACGAACGGGGACCTTACCCAACGACTCGATGCCAACACCGACCACGAGGCAATGGCCGGGATCGGACAGGCATTCAACGGAATGGTCGACGAATGGGAGAGTGTCCTGAGCGACCTCATTCAGTTCGCCAACGACGTGGCCGACGAAAGCAAGGCCGTTGAAACGAATGCTGCAGAGGTCCAAAACGCAAGTGAGGACATCAGCGAATCGGTCCAGGAGATATCGGCCGGCGTCGACGAGGAAAGCCACCGCCTCGATGAAGCCTCGGACGAATCCGAGAATCTCTCGGCGACAATCCAGGAGATCACAGCCTCCTCGGACAACGTCGCGACCCTCACCGATCAGACCACAGCGGTCGGCGAAACAGGGCAGAAAGCCGCCCAGGACGCAGAAGCCGAAATGGATACGCTCCGCGAGCGGAGTCAATCGGTAACCGAGGCCGTCGGAACCCTCAACAAAACCCTCGAAGAGATCGGAGACATCACGGACGTCATTCTCGATATCGCGGACCAGACCAACATCCTGGCACTGAACGCCGGCATCGAAGCCGCCAGAGCCGATGCGAGTGGCGACGGGTTCGCCGTCGTGGCTGAGGAGGTCAAGTCACTGGCCCAAGAGACCAAAGAGTCAGCCGAAGAGATCGAGGGGCTGATCACTGACGTTCAAGCCCAATCCCAAGAGACCGTCGCGGAAATCGAAGAGATGGACGAGCGGGTGGAAACCGGAGCTGAAACCGTGAAAACGGCCACTGATGCCTTCGACGATATGGCCGAGAACGTCTCGGAAATCAACACCTCCATCCAGGAGGTCAATGACGCAACCGCCGAACAGGCCGAATCGATGCAGGACGTCGTTGCGATGATCGAGGAAATCGCGGCGATCAGCGATCAAACTGCTGCCGAGTCCCAGACGGTCGCCGCCGCCGCAGAGGAACAAGCCGCGACGCTCGGCGATGTCGCCGAGAACACGACGGATCTGGCTGAGAACGCCGAGGACCTGAAATCCAGGCTCTCCCAATTCCACGTTGCGGATGGAGCAATGGGACGGCGACGGAATCGTTCCAGCACCACGCACAAAACATCCGGATCGGGTTCGAGGACGAACACGACTGACTTCGAGTTTGGCTCCGACGACCAGGGCGCAGAGACCGGGCCCTCCGGCCCCCAAGACAGGAGCGCGACGGACGACAGTATGGAACGGCAGTCAGTCGCCACTGACGGCAGCGGCGACGACTAAACCGAGTTCCTAAACGGATTATTCAAATGGCCCCGTCCTATACGGGAGGGTATGGCGAAGTATTCCACCGGCCGCGCCGGCGGCGGTGGCGACGGCGGAACCTGTGAACTCTGCGGGACCGCCACCGACGACCTCAAAACAGCCACTGTCGAAGGGGCCACACTCTCGGTGTGTCCGGACTGTGCGTCCCTGGGGGAGACCACAGGTGACTCCTCGAAAACGACTGAGAGCAGTGACGCCACGAAAAGCCGCAGCAAGCGAGCCGCGCAGAACACTGCCAAAGCGATGGACGCCGTCTCCGGCGATTCTACCCACTGGGAGCAAGACGGAACCGATTACGAGGGCGACCGCCTCCCCTATCTCGTCGACGAGTATGGCGAGCGGGTTCAAGAGGCCCGTCAGGCCGCCGGCTATCAGCGCGAGGAACTCGCAGCGGAAATAGACATCGACGAAAACGAACTGCTGGCCGTGGAACAGGGCCGCGCGACCTCGGCCTCAGTCGGCGGATCGCTGATTCGGACCTTAGAGGCCGAACTCGACCTCGAATTGATCGACGAGTAATCGAGAGTCGACCGACCGGTTTTTTACGTGGCTCCGACTTGTGAGTGTAATGGCTCAGTCACGCGGTCCGAACGAACCCTACATTACGCAGTTCGAAGCAGGCGTCGAATCGATTTCGGGGCTCGACGTGGCACTGTCGGGCACATACTTCTACCCGGAAGGCGGGGGGCAACCCGCCGATCGAGGCACCATCGGGGGGATCCCTGTCGTG
>JAGXLJ010000239.1 GCA_018334775.1 Halodesulfurarchaeum sp. | reverse complement strand
CTCGTAGGTGGGGAACGCCTCGGCGAGGTCAGGTCGGGGCGTCGCGATCGGCTCGCGGTGAACCGGCACCGCGTCATATTGGTTCCAGGCCGACCCACGAGCTCGGCCCCGTCCTGTCGGTGGGTCCGGCTGTGCGTGATCGAAGTCGGTGTACTCCGCCGGATCGACGTCGTAGCCCTCGTCGGCAAGTGCCCTTGCGGCGTCGTACACGGACATGTCCTCACGCTCGGCGTATTCGATCGGGATAGTCATCGCGGCCGGGTCGTCGGGATCCGGAAGCGCCGTGTGCCACATCGGGTACTGCGGGACACCCTCGAGCGTGCCGTCCCACCAGTCCGGTTCGTAGGAATTGCGGATGAGCGTCTCACCGTCCGGCCCCTCGGTGCCCCATCTGGTCCGGAAGTCCGCCCCACCAGCAGCCGGGTGTTTGCCAGCATCGTAGAGGATCGGAGTCCCCGGATGGTCCTTGTGCCAGGACGGCCAGGGCATTCCGTAGTAATCCCCGGCGAGATCGTGGTCGTCTGTAACCTCGGCCTTGAGGTCCTTCGGACTGAACACGCCGGCGTTCTCCTGGTGGGCCTTCATGCGCTCGGGAGTCTGGCCGATCATCCCGATCGTCCGCATCCCGAGGTTCCACTCCCGGGTGACGTCCTCGATCTCGTCGTAATCGAAGTGCTCGCCGAACCCGAGCCGCTCGGCGAGATCCTGTGCGATCTCGAAGTCCGACTTCGAGTTGTGGCGCGGGTCCACGACCTTGTTGCGCCACTGGATCGAGCGGTGGGTGTTCGTCACACTCCCACGCGTCTCCAGTTGGGTCGCGGCGGGGAGCAGAATAATACCGTCGTCTCTGTCAGGCAACGAGGAAGTCAGCGCGGGGTACGGGTCGATCCCGACGATAAGTTCGAGTTCCTCCATCGCCTCCTTCATCCGGTTCATCTCGGAAACGGAGTTCAAGGAGTGCCCCCAGATCATCACGGCCTTGATCGGCTCGGGCTGGTAGAAGTCCTCCCCGGCGGTAGTATCCGGGTGGGCGCCCTCGTACCAGCGGGAGACCGTAAAGCCGTTTTTCTCCATGATATCCTTGGAGTGGAACCGGTCGAACATGTCGTCATACGACGTGGACCCGCTGGTCGATGGGGTCTGGTCCCAGACCGAGGCCCAGTGACGCCACGCCCCTTCGCCGAGTCCGTAGTAGCCCGGAAGGGTGTTTGAAAGGACTCCGAGGTCCGTCGCCCCTTGCACATTGTCGTGGCCCCGAACGACGTTGAGGCCCCCACCAGGTTGGGCGGAGTGACCCAATGCCAGATTGAGCGTCGCAAACGATCGGATGTTCTGCGTTCCGTTGTTGTGTTGGGTCGCACCCATCGCCCAGTCGACCGTCGAGACCTCGGCTTTGGCCAGGATCTCAGCGACTTCCTTGAGTTCCTCCACGTCGACCCACGTGATGTCCGAAACCGTCTCGAGGTCGTAGTCCTGGAGGTTCTCCTTAACGTCCGCCCAGCCGTACACCCGGTCCTGAATGAACTGTTCGTCGTGGGCCTCCAGGTTGAAGACGATGTGATACAGCAGTCCGTTGATGAAGGCCGTATCCGTCCCCGGGCGGAACCGAACAACCTTGTCCGCCTGCGCGGAGGTCTTCGTGAATCGCGGCTCCGCGACGATGATGGTCCCCCCGTTGTCCTGCATCTTCTGCGGGTACTGCATCATCACCGGGTGCGACTCGGTGGGGTTGTGGCCGATGATAAGGTTCGCGTCCTGGTTGCGATAGTCGTTGATCGGGTTGGTCTGAGCGCCGAATCCCCACGTGTTCGCCAGGCCGGAAACAGTCGTCGAGTGACAGATACGGGCCTGATGATCGACGTTGTTCGTCCCGTAGAAGGCCGCGAACTTCCGTTGCAAGTAGGCCTCTTCGTTATTGACCTTCGCCGACCCCATCCACATGACCGAATCCGGAGTGTACTCCTCGCGGATGCGATCGAGTTCCTCGGCAATCTCGGACAGAGCCTCGTCCCAGGAGATCGCCTGCCAGTCGCCGTCGACCTTTTTCATCGGCTCCTTGAGCCGAGTCTCGGAGTTGACCGTGTCAGTGAGACTGGCGCCTTTCGAGCAGAGTCCACCCTGATTGACTGGATTGTCCTCCCAGCGCTGGAGCCCGACGACGGCGTCGTTTTCGACTTCCAGCTTCAACCCGCACCCGACGGCACAGTGGGTGCAAATCGTCTTGACCGTCTCCGGTGACTCGTTCTCACCCGATTCTGTTTCTTCCTCAGTCGACTGTGCGAGTACACGAGAACTTCCTGCGGCGGTGACGATGGCCGTGCCGCCGGCCGCTTTGAGGAAGTCCCGACGCTCGAAACTTATGCTGGACATTAACAAGCAAGATATCGGGAGGAAGCCCGGTAGTACCCCACCCAATATAGCGAGGGGGTTTTAGTCGTGTGCAATACTCACTCAGCCATAAAATGGCCCGCGTTCCGGTTCTCAATGTATCCAGAAGACTCGAACGTGTCAACGGGCTCCAATAAATTGTGGTGATTGTGAGTCAAACCCAAAACCGGCTCGTACCTCCTGTACGGGCTGATGGCTGCAGCATCTAGTCCCGCTGGTTTCCGCTCCGTTCCAAGAGGGCTAGGACTTATCGACTGGCACCTGGTAGCAGATAGTTTATAAACCGCATCGCCAACACGTCCACCAAACTCGCAGACGTTCAAACCGACCTCGACACGAATCAATTAGGCCCCACATCATCTCATAGCAAAAATACAGGACTCTCAATGGCGACAAGTGGTCACCTGAACCGGACAAGCAGATACGCGAGTCCCGTCAACCCGATCCAGGCTCCCAACCCGATACCCGCCACGAGACCGAAGACAGGAGGTCCGAAAATCGTACTGACCGCCCAAATCGCGACACCGATACCGGCAAGGGCGTGGATCCGACGGCCCCTCACCGTAAGCGGAAGCCCAGTAAAGGTCTGATACATTCCCCGACCCCCAAACACGAGCGCCGTTCCAAAGAACACAGCACCAAGGAGGCCACCGAACCACCCGACTAGACCGGGATCACCATCCACCGGTTGTGGAATCGTAACGGGAATTTCCGTCGTGGGTCTCGGGGTTTTCGTCCCTGGCGTCGTCGTTTCGGGGGCTATCGTCGTTTCAGGTGCAGTCGTTGTTTCCGGAGCGGCCAGTACTTGGACAGAGGCAGTCGCGGGATCGGAACTTTCGATGCCCATGTCATC
>JAGXLJ010000008.1 GCA_018334775.1 Halodesulfurarchaeum sp. | reverse complement strand
CCCCACTATGAGGTTGACTGTCCCCGTCGCAGGGGCCTCCCCGGGTACCAATCCCTCTGGATCAGTTCCATCCGGGTCAAGGGGCAGTGCGGCCGGGTTCGAGAGGCCGACGGTAGCGACTGCCCGAACGCCATCGATCGTTGCGCCGGCGGCGTGTTGCATGTCGACTCCGGTCAACAGCGCCGGTCCATCGGTCTCGAAACCGGCGGCGTCGCGTCGTTCGTTCGAATAGGTGGCCAGGTCAGTCCGATCCCACCCCTCCGGAACCGAAATGTTGTAGACCGTCTTACTGTCAGTGTACCCTCCGCTCCAGCCAGTGAGCAACCATCGTGCACCCGAGGACTGGACCTGCAGAACGTCGTCCTGAATCGTCGTCTCAAACACGTTCGAGCACCTCCTCAAGTCGGCGGTTCTCCGACGGCCGCCGGACGGCAACCCGCACGTGAGAATCGAGCCCTCTGAAGGTTCGGGCGTCTCGGAGGATTACCTCTCGCTCACGGGCCCGCTCGAGCAGTTCGGTTACGGAGCCATCCACTTCGAGCAGCAGGAAGGGGGCGTCTGATTCGTGGACCGAGAACCGCGATTCGAGTCTGGCCCGCATTTGGCCCCGCTCTCGGGAGACGCGCTCTCTGGTTTCTTGAATGAACTCCGACGCTCGCATTGCCTGGGCACCCACCTGCATCGCCGGGACGCCGATGTTCCAGGTTATTCGGGCTCGATCGAGTCGTTCTAGGAGGTCCCCTTTCGCGACGGCGAACCCGGCGCGGAGTCCTGGGAGGCCAAAGAGTTTCGTCAGCGACCGGGCGACAATCACGCCCTCCGTCCCGGCAATTGTCGGTTTTTCTGAGAAGCCGAGGAAGGCCTCGTCGACGAGGACGGTGGTGTCCCCAGCCTGGCTTCGCTCCACAAAGTCACGGAGGGCATCTGGGTCGGCGGCCTCGCCAGTTGGGTTATTGGGATTACAGACGATCGCGAGTGCGTGGGAGTCAGGATCGGTCTCGAGCAGTTCGTCGTGGGGGACGAACTCCGGCTCGGCGCCCTGCAGTCGGACTTCCCTGGCGTACTCACCGAAACTCGGGGACGGAACGAGTACCGTGTCCCCGGGGCCGACCGTCACCGATAATGCGAGTCTGACCGCGGCCAATCCGCCCGGTGTGGGCACGATTTGACCGGGTTCGACGTCGACGTATTCGCTTGCCGCCAGCCGATAGCCCGGGGCGGTATCCGATGGGTAGGCTTTCGAGTCTTCGAACGCCGACTCATAAACAGCCTGCACGCTTGGTGGGGTTTTAGGGTTGATGTTGGCACTAAAATCGATCCCGGAAGCGTTCGGCTCGCTCCCGTGGGGGACCCGCTCCACGCGACCGACGCTATCTCGGTCCATTGCTCCCCGCTAACACAGTTGCGATCCAGGCATCTCTGGGTCGATTCACGTTGACAGCGAATTTGGGGTCGGTGGTCATGAGTGTGTCTTCGGGTTCGGGGTCGCCGACGACGTTGACGCCGGTCGGGGTCACGATGGTCCCTTGGTACTCACTCGTCGAGTCAATGGACACGCCGAGTTCGGTTTTGCGCTCGACAGGGACCGCGACCATGGCGGAGCCAGTGTCGTATGCATCAAGGACCCAGTCGATCGCCGGCCCATCGAGTAGCGGAAGGTCCGCACCGAGAGTGAGAACCGGCTGCTCGACCTGCTCGAGGGCCAGGGACAGGTCGGCGACGTACCCATCACCGGTGCCCTCGATGACCGGGATATCGACGTGAGCGCGTGTCTCTGGCACTTGAGGGGACCCGACCGCAGAGACCTGGTCGACGGTACTGGCTTCCAGGGCGTCGATAACACGATCGATCATCGGTTGTCCCGCGATTTCGTACTGTGGCTTCTCGCCCTCGAACTCGAGCCTGGAGCCCTGCCCGCCACACATCACCAGAGCGTCCATGCGATCACCCCCGCGAGGAGCGCCGCGAGCCTGGCGATTTCGTTGGTGGCGCCCAGTACGTCACCATTGATGCCTCCGAGTCGGTCGCGGGCCCACCGTTCGACCACCACGCCAGTCGTTACTCCGACGGTCACGGCAACCGCACCGGCAGGATGCGGGAGCGTCAGGAGGGCTGCTGGGAGAGCGAGCAAGACGCCAAGCGGGAGCGTCCAGATGGTTGCATTGCTCGAAAGTGCGGAGCCCAATCCCTCGTGACTGGCCGTCCCGCGGGCCAGGACTGTGACCATCCCGAGTTTGGCCCCGACTTCGGCGGCGACGACGGTGCCGAGGACTCGTGGGGCGGAGCCGGAAAGCGTGAAGCCCACGGCGAACAGGCCCAGGAGTACCACGCCGAGGGCCAGGACGGCTCCGACCCCGATTGCACTGTCTTTCATCGCCGCACGGGCGGCTTCCGGGTTGCCGTGGGTCGCGACGCCATCGGCCACATCGAGCAACCCGTCTAAATTGTTGATACCTGCGAAGAGTCCGACGCCGAGTACGAAGGTGAACCCGACGATAGCATCGGGGAGTCCGAACACGAGCGGGAGCGAGAGGAGTGCACCAAGGACGTAGCCCACCGGCACCATCACGACAGGGCAGGTGGCGAAGGCCTCCCAGGCAGCCTTCGAATGCCCAACTGGCAGGGTCGTCAAGAACCCGAGTGCTCCTCGAAATGCACTTAGAACCATGCGATCACCCCGGCCAGAACGAAGGCGAGGATGCCCGCCCGGGTGCCGACCTGGACGGCCTCGTGAGCGCGGTCGAGTGAGGGGAACGATGCGGTCGGATTGAGATCGTAAGCGTCGGGTTTTCGAAGTCGGATATCGAGTGTGGCCGCCATGGCCGCCATCGGCCACCCCGAATTCGGCGACTGGGGCTCACCGACCCACGCTTGAGCGCGGGAGAGGGCCAACGGATCGACTGCAGCGACGGCGATGAGGGCCGCGCTGAGCCGCGCGGGGACCCACTCGACGACGTCGTCAAGCCGTGCACTGGCAGTTCCAAGTGGACGATCAGGATAGCCCAGCATCGAATCGAGCGTGTTCACACCCTTCACCCAGGCTGCGGTTCCCACCGCGACTGGGAGCGACACGAGGCTGCCGATGGCAAACGCCAGTAACGGGCCGACGAGCCCGTCTGCGAGGTTTTCGGCCAGGCTTTCGACGGCCGCACTCCGGAGTTCAGCCGGTGAGAGTGATTCAGTGTTTCTGCCGACGAGCCCGATAACGTCCTGTTTTGCCTGTTCCGGATCAGTTTCTGTCGCGTCGATCACGCGGCTCGTCAATCCAGTGAGCATATCGAGACTCAGCATCGTGAAGAGGATGAGGCCGCCAAAGAGACCGGCCAGAAGTGGGTTCACGTGGCCGAGCAGCCAGACCGAGCCGCCTGCCAGAACGGCGAATGCCAGCGGTAGCAGGACGGCAATGACCGTCCCGACGATACCGGGTCGCGAGAAGTTGTGGTCGAGGGCCCCGATAACCTGACCAAGTTGGGCGACTGGATGCACCGACTCGGGGGGTTCCCCCACCACGGCGTCCAGTACAAACGCGACGCCGACCGCGAGGGCACCTATCGGAGCCATTTCGTTTTCGGGGTTTTCATTCGGGGTATATCAGTCGGCCGGTCGATCACCGGAAACCCGGTCGGTTCTCAGGTCAATCTCGACGGGTAAGGAACACGGTCCCCACGAGTGCGAGGAGCGCGGTGATCATACCAAATCCGGGCGCGTCCGTCGCTGTCGTTGTGACCGTGGTGTCCTCGCTGAGACTCGTTGCGGCCGACTCGTAGGCATCAGGATGCCATTCGCTTGCGAAGTCCTCGACGACCTGGATAGTTCGGGGCGCAGGCTGGTTCAAGTAGTTCGCGTTGACGGTGATGATCTGGTCGTTTTGCACGGCGTCGGTGTTGTTGTACGCCGGTGCGTTGGGCACCACTTCCGGTGCTTCGTTGCTCACGACGAGGTATTCTGGACTTTCGTTGGCGACGACTTCGCGGCTAATTTGCGCGTAGCCTTCGATCCCAGCTTCAGCAGCGATGTTCGTCCCGCCGGCCGTTTCAATGACGCCGTTGATGAATGTCCCACTACCGGCCGTGAACTCGCCACCGAGCAGGTACAGCACGGTCGGGCGATCCTCACCTTCGACGGCCGTTCGGACGATTTCGAGCGAGTTTTCCATTTCATCGGCACGTGCGTCAGCACCCTCACAACTATTAGTGATTTGACCTGTTAGTCTGGTCTTCTCGACGATGTCCTCCATCGACGTCGCGGCGTCGAAGTTGTAAACGGTGAGACCCGCCTCGCGGAGTTGCGTTACTTTATCGTCGTTAATGATATCGGGAGCCAGTACGAGATCGGGCTCTTCGGCGATCACCGTTTCCGTGCTCACGAACCCTTCCTCGCCGGAAACGATCGTCTTGTCATCGGCGCCTTCGAGGTATGTGCCCCGGTCGGAGATCCCAACTACTTGCTCCTGTGCGCCGATCTCCCACATCGTCTGGGCCGCGCTCGGGGCGAGCGTGACGACCGATTCGGGTGGTTCTTCGATCTCTACCTCTTCCCCCGTCGCATCGGTGACCGTGAGCGGGAACGAACAGTCAGTCGTCTCGCTCTGTGCGGTGACACTCCCCATGACCCCGACAGCCCCGGTTGTCACGAGGACGAGGACCATGGCCACGGCGAGTAGTTGTCGTCCTGATAGCATGGGTGAAACAACCGGGCAAAACAACTTAAGTTTGTCTACGTCAATGCTGATTGTGTTATGCCGCCAGAATAGGGGTCGTTCTGTTGTATATGAAGTGACTCGGGCCGTTTGGGGCGGATAGCTATAATATATTTGGAAATATAGGGGTTTTAATATTCATACGTCGGGATATTCACATGTCATGGTGGTGCAAAACGAACTCCGTGAAGCGATGGAGGCGGGCCGGCACGAACTCGTCGAGTTCCTTGCCACGTATCAGGCAGTACCGAAGGTCGATGAGGATGTCGAGGTTTCCAGTCTCCTCGGCGGCCGCACGAACACTGAGTTCAAACTTGCCGAGCCGGGTGATGTAGAAACGACGGACCGGCAGACACGACAGGAGGTCCTCGAAGCTCTCGGCGTCGAGGACGAGGAGGACCTCCCGCCGGTTCAGGAGGAGATCAAATCGCACGAGGCTTGGGGCGAGAAGGTCTAGAAACCCAACAGCCGAACCCATTTTGACCGTTCCGGGTGAGACGAATCGAGGAGCTGAGCGCGTATAATTGCTCGAGTGGGCCACTAGTGTCGGATGGACCAAGGTGGGGCAAAGCGAACTCGGTGGGTCGATTGGCGGGACCTGCAGCGACAATCGAACTCCTCGTTCGGACTGATACCGCCCCGGTCCTCGACGAAGATGCTGGGTTTCCGGATCTGCCTGGTGCTCGAACGAAGCCGGCGTTCAAGTTCGTCGAACGGGGTGTGGTTGGTCACGCCCCGTTTTCCGGCTCAGCTTCGAGGGTTACCCGCTCACCGAGCCAGTCGACGGCTCGCTCGACGGCCGTCTCAGTGTCTCCGGTAATGCGAACCCGGTTTCGATCAGCCCGTTCTCCAGGATAGCTACCGGCCCGGACCGCGAATCGGTCCTCGACAGTTCCGAGGTGGGTCGCCAGGACTCCTCCCGGTGCGTCAGTGTATCTTGTTTCGACACGAACGTCGCCCTCGAACTCACCTGCGACCTGCTCGAACGTTCCTTTCAATTCGCTTGGTACCCCCGGGAGCACGTACACGTTTTCCACGGCACAGCCCTGAGCTAACCCCTCGGGGTTCTTGATGACACGGCCGCCGGCGATCGTCTCGGCAACTCGGTCGACGTCGAGGCCCAGGTCGTACTTCTCAGCGAGGTCCGGATGGCTTTCGACGAAGGCCTTGGAGGAGGCTTTTGCGGCCTCCCGCGCGTCCGGGTCTATTTCGAGGTCCCGGTCGAGGCCTTCGGCCACCGCTTTCATTGTCAGGTCATCTGGCGTTCCTCCTAGTCCACCGGTAACGATCACGCGGTCGAACCGCGCTGCCCGTTGTGCCACCCGATCGGCGATCAATTCCCGGTTGTCGCCGATCGTCAGGATTTCTTTGACGTGGCCACCCAGCCGGGTGATCTGACGGGCCAACCAGGCCGCATTCGTGTTCTCGGTTTCGCCGGCGAGGAGTTCGTCGCCGACAGTGATGATGCCCACGTCCATGGATGTCCTGCGAACCGGCCACGGGTTAAGCTTGTCCAGACCTTGGCCGTCGATTAACCCCGACTTTGAGAGATGCGAAGGCGTTCTATTCGCCGACCTGCATTGGGGGTATGGACAGACGACCGGTTCTTTTTGCGACCGGGACGGCCGTTGGTACCGGACTTGCCGTCTGTCTCGGTGACGGCGTTCCGATCCGACCGGCTTCCGGGACGGACCGGCCACTTGCCGTCGACTGCGCGGACGTCTCTCGGCCTGAACCGGCGTCTCCGGAGGCGACAAATGCGATCCAGCCAATCGCCTCTCCGGATCCTCCATCGTGGCCACTGGACGAGGCGAAGGTCCGAGCGTTCGTCGCGGCGTTCGATCGTGCCTATCGGCGCAATCGAGAGATCGACGCTGCAGAGCCGTATCTCGTCGAGTACGGGTTCCGGCTCACCGGCGAACGTGTGGCGGAATTGGCGGTCGGTGGGTATCTCGTCCGGCTCGAATACGTCTTTTCCGGGACGGTCGCCGAGGGGGTTGCGTACGACTCGGCCACCACAGGCCCCGTATGCCATCGACTCCTCGGGTGCAATACGTGCATCCACAACCGAGGATGGCGCTCCGAGTGAGGAATCGTCCTGGCCAGATCCCCGGGAGTCGGGGGCCCAGTCGCCTGCTTCGATGGCGGTGACAGTGGAGAGCCCAGCTGAAACGCTTCCCCCGCCAAAACGGCTCTTCCACGCCGCAGCCCGAACGGGCGTCCCAGGTCTCCGGTACGTTAAAGCGAGCGGTTCTCCAACACCGGCGTATGCACTACAGCGAGGCGGCGTCGTACCTCCTCGATCTGCGGCGGTTCCGGACCGACCTCGGAACTGACGATACCCGACGGTTCCTCAAGGGGGCCGGCTCACCCCACAAGGGACCAGATTTCGTGCAGGTCGCGGGATCGAACGGCAAGGGCAGCACGGCCCGGATGCTAGATTCGATCCTTCGGGAGGCCGGACTCAGCGTCGGATTGTACACCTCTCCAGAACTCGATCAGTTCCGCGAACGGATCCAGGTCAACGGGCGCCAGATCCCGAAGAACGTGGTGACCGAGTTTGTCACGTCCCATCGGGAGTCGATTGACAGCGGCGCCGCCCGCTCGGAGCCATTGACCCACTTCGAGGCGGTGACGGCGCTCGCGATCTGGTATTTCGACCGGCGTGACGTCGACATCGGTATTCTCGAAGTAGGAATCGGCGGCCGATACGACTCGACGAGCGTGATTTCGCCAGTCACGAGTGCCGTGACGAACGTCTCCCTGGAACATACCGACGTTCTCGGCGACACGGTCGAAGAGATTGCCAGGGATAAAGTCCACGTCGCGCCCGAGGAAGGCCCCCTCGTGACTGCTGCTGACAACGTTTACGAGACGCTGCGGGAGCAGACGGCCCTTGTGACAGTCGGGGACGATGGAAGCGATATCGAAGTCGAATCGCGTGGCCGGAACGGACTCCGTTCCCAGTCAATCGCGTTTCGAGGCGCCGGCTGGGATCTCGAAGCCGACATCCCACATCTTGGCGGGCATCAGGCTCGCAATGCCGGCGTCGCTGTGGGATTGGCCGGTCAAATAACAGATCTCGACAGTGGGACGATCGCCCGAGGCCTTCGCAAAGCCGAGTGGCCCGGCCGGTTCGAGGTGATGGAGCGGGAGCCGACAGTGCTCTTAGATGGCGCTCACAATCCGGACGCAAGTCGTCAGCTCGGCCACCTCCTCCGGGATCTGGAGTACGAGAATTTGTATCTCGTCTTCGGGGCGATGCACGACAAAGACCAGCCGGGGATGATCGAGGCGCTTCCGCGCCCCGATCACGTCTTCACCTGTCATCCGGACACGAAGCGAGCCGAGGACGAACAGGTCCTCGCTAAGGCCTTCGAGGCGGCCGGTGTGGGGTCAGTGACGCCGGTCGAATCCGTTCTCGACAGCGTCGATCGGGCGATCGAACGGGCGGAACCGGATGACCTGGTGGTCGTCGCCGGATCGCTTTATACCGTGGCCGACGCCCGACAGCGTTGGACACGAACTGTTATCCCGACAGACGCCCGTTTGGCGCCGGAAGCGGACGGCACGGTCCCAGTGGCGGAACTCGACGCGGCGTGGCTCCCCGGTGACTCAGAAGCACGGCGACACACCACTCTTCGAACTCGCCTCCCACGGGCCTGCGCCCGGGTGGTCAAAAGCGAGATGGAACGCCTGGGCGGCACGTGCCACATTTCGGCGCTGGTCGAGGCGGCCCGCTTTGTCGACGTGTTGCTTGCTGGCACTCGGAAAACGGTTACCGAACTCGCCGACGCGCTCGAATCCCGCCAGAACTGCCCGACACTTCCGGGGGGCCTCCGCGAGGCACTCGAACCAACCCCAATTGACTTGCCGGGGGCCAATCCCGACCGAACCCCGGCTCTCATGGGAATTCTTAACATTACCCCGGATTCGTTCCACGACGGCGGCGAGTACAACGAGGTGACTCAGGCGGTCGAGCGAGCCGAGCGATTGGTCGAAGAAGGGGCCGACATCATCGACGTCGGCGGCGAAAGCACCCGGCCAGGGGCCGATCCCGTGGAAATCCAGCAGGAGATCGGGCGGATCGTCCCCGTGCTCGAGGGCTTGCAGGATCTCGAGGTTCCGATCTCCGTGGATACCCGCAAAGCCGAGGTCGCAGAAGCGGCCCTCGAGGCCGGCGCGGACATCATCAACGATCAGGACGGCCTCGAGGATCCGGCGATGCGGGCCGTCGTTGCGGAGCATGATGTGCCAGTCATCTTGATGCATAGCATCAACACGCCGGTCCAGCCCGATGCCGAAATTCCCTACGACGACGTCGTCGCCGACGTCATCAGCGACCTTCACGAGCGGGTCCGCCTGGCCGAACGGGCCGGGATTGATCGCGATCGGCTCATTCTTGATCCTGGGATCGGCTTCGGGAAAACGGCGGCGGAGAACTTTGAACTCCTCGACCGGCTCCACGAACTGACCGGCCTGGGGCTCCCGATCCTGTTCGCACACTCCCACAAGTCACTTTTTGCCGGAATTGGCTATGCGGATGGGGATCGACTCATGCCGACCGTGGCCGCTTCCGCGATGGCGGCCGAGCGAGGTGCCGCGGCGCTCCGAGTGCATGACGTGGCTGAGAACCTGGCGGCCGTCAAAGCGACTCGCGCGACTCGTCGGTAGGCACTCATTCCGCACTTTCGCCCAAATCTTCCGATTTGAACGGTGGTGCCAGTCGGCCCTGCCGGTGTACTCAGCCGGTTTGCCTGCGCCTTGACCACCGCAGTACGGTGATGCAGATGATCTGGCTGAGGATATGGCTGGGGTGACCAGGGATATTTTCATGATTCACTCATTGAGGCTCGAGTGCACGCCCCGAACCAGCGGTGGACATTTATATAGCTGGGATGGGGTTTTTGACGGTATGGGACCGGGTGACGATCAGGAGCGGGAGTCGGATGATGCCCTCGAGCGCCTGTTCTATCACACGGATCGGGTCACGTTCGTGCATTGGGGGGAGTTTACTGGCGCGAAGACGGCGACCGGTCTCGTCGGGGTTTTAGCGGTTCTTTCCTTCGTTGTCGGGCTCTCCCATATCAGCCAACCGGCACAGTCGTTGGAAGGCCCCCTCGCCACTGTCCTTCCCCTCCCGCCTGCCATTCAATTCGTCGGCGTTCTCTTCGCGTTCGTCTTCGCTGTACTGACTGCCGCCCTTCGACGCCGAAAGCGTCTTGGCTTGCTCGTGACAATCGTGGTCCTCCCACTCGTGGCGGTTCTGCCCCTGGTTTCCTTCCAAAATACCGATATTCCCCTCCTGCTCGTGTTGTTGATTACCCTGCCGCTTTTACTGCTCAATCGTGAGAAATTCGACCAGCCCATTGAAGTGACGCCGCTGCAGATCGCATCCCTCTCCTCGGTGGTGCTTGTGGGGGTCTATGGCACTGTCGGGGCCTACACGTTACGCAATGAATACGTCACCCTGGAAACCTGGGGCGATGCCGTCTACTACGTGATCGTCACCGTTGCGACGGTGGGATACGGGGATATGACGCCGACGACGCCGACGGCAAAATGGTTCTCCTTGTCGGTCATCATCTTCGGAACAGGTGCGTTTACCGTGGCGATCGGCTCGTTGATTGTCCCGGCGATCGAGTCACGCATGGCCTCGGCCTTTGGAAAAATGACAGGATCAGAACTCAAACTCTTCGAGGACCACATCATCGTCCTTGGATACAGCGACGTGACGGAATCGCTCTTAGAGGAACTGGAAGGGGATGTCGACGTGGGATTGGTCACTGAGGATGAAGACGTCGCGAGGGAATACGGTGAAGAAGTGACGATTCTCCAGGCCGATCCGACCGACGAATCGTCGATAAGAGACGCGAACATCGAAGCGGCAAAGGGCGTCGTGGTTGCGACGGAAGACGACGCGGACAACGTCCTCGCCGTCCTGACGGCCAGGCGAGTGGATCCGGATATTCGGATCGTGGCCACTGGGAACGAGGCGGGGCATCTCGACAAATTAGAGGCCGTCGGAGCCGACGAGGTCGTCAGCCCACAGGCAATCGGCGGTCGGCTATTGGGTCAATCAGTGCTTGGCAAATCCTCACCGGAGTCACTGTTCGAACGGATCGACGAAAACATGGAGTGAGACCGGGAGAGTATTCACTCGCCTTTGGGACGGTTTCGGCCAACCTACGGGCGGTTTCGTCGGTACTTCTTTGGTACCCCGTACCTTGATTTCGACCATGGCAATTCACCAAACTAGCCCTTTGGAACGCGGTCTGGCCAAAGTGCTGGTTCCAATTTTTCTGGTGTCTGGAGCAATCGTCATCTCGGCGTTTTTCTTCCCCAACATCGTCGGCTCACTGATGGCCGGCAAGGTCTGGCTTGTCGTCTCACTCGTCTTTTTCGGATCAGGCCTCGGGTACGTGGCTGTCCTCCCTGGGAAAATCGACGAGGAAAGTGAACTGACGGGGGCTGATTATTTATTGAAGGTTCGACGGCTCTCGTTTCGCGACACGATTCAGGGATTTTTCCATAATCAGGATAAGTGGTCCTTCGCGGTCGTTATCGGTGTTTTCACCCTGTTTTTCGGGCTTCAGGTCTTCATCCCGGACCAGGCGTTAACCGCTGTGACTACGGTACAAGCCTTCTTGCTGAACGAGTTAGGCCTGCTCTTTTTGGGGATCATGCTCCTCTCGGTCGTGTTCGCCGGCTATCTGCTGTTGGGTCCCTGGGGGGAGATCATCTTGGGCGGCCCCGATGCGACACCGGCCTACACCTATCCGACGTATTTCACCCTCTTCTTTACGGCCGGAATCGCGGCCGGGATCATCTTCTGGGGCCCTGCAGAGGCGCTCTTTCACTACCAAACGCCCCCGCCGTTTTTCGACGTCGCCCCGCAATCGGAGGCTGCGATACAATCAGCATTGACGTACTCCCTGTTTCACTGGGGTATTTCAGCGTGGACCGCCTACGTCGTCATCGGTCTCCCGATTGCGTATTTCGTCTACGAAAAAGGGGCTCCATTACGGGTCTCGACGATTCTGACCCCGTTTCTCGGAGTCGATGGACTGGATTCGATCTGGGGTAAGTTCGTCGACGTCATGGCTATTTTCGCGACGATTGGTGGGATTGCCACCTCGGTGGCCCTCGTGAGCCAACAGTTTCTCACCGGTATCACCTATCAGTGGGGGGTCGAAATGGGTGATATGGGCCCGATTCTTTTCGTCGGGGGTCTGTCGACGATCTTTATTCTCTCGGCCTCGACCGGCGTCAATCGGGGAATCAGGCGGATCGCGGGGATCAATATTCTCCTCTTTTTCGTTTTCGCCGGTATGTTGGCTGTGGTCGGGCCGTTCACGTCCGTCGTGGAGCAGGGCTCTGCCGCGCTGGGCAGTTATGCGATCAATTTCGTTCCCCTGAGCCTATACAGTGGCCCGGAGTG
>JAGXLJ010000238.1 GCA_018334775.1 Halodesulfurarchaeum sp. | reverse complement strand
AGAGGATCGAGTTGCGAGCGATATCGTGGCTTCTCGGCGTGTTCCTGCAACCGCCAGTCCGCTGCAGGATGAATCCCGGCCGCCGCGATCTGAAACCCGTGTTCGGCAGCGTATTCCTGGAGTGTCTTTCGGATCGTCCTGACCGCTTCCGGGGCTTGTGCTGGCGAGTCGAGTTTTTTGGTTCTGGTTTCGATGACGAACTTGAACAGTTCGTGATCCACATCACCAGTAATCGGCTCCGGCGCGTCGTTTTCGTAGACTAACTGGTCGGAACCTGCAGTCGGAACGCCGTCGCTGTCCACCACGAAATACTCTTCTTCGACCCCAACCGTCCCCAACTCGTCGAAGACGGTTCCAGACCAGTCCGGCATCGGTCGAATCGATGGGTGGTCGACGTAAATAGTTCTTGAAGTCGGCCATCTTTTCGGTGCGTCGAACGGCAGTGGACCTGGGTTTTCCTTACGCAGGTGTCGCAATCACCGCCAAATGATCATCGTGGAACGGTTCGAGATGCGTGGTATCCAAAATCTCGTACGTGGATTCGAGTGTTGCGATCGAATCCTCGAACACTGCATCAGGATCTTGGGTGACGTCTTCACTGCGGGCTTTGATAGCGAGAACAAGTGTTCCATCTCCTGCGAGGAACTGCGCATTCCCGTTCGCAACTCGGGCTTGGCCTGTCGTCGCGACGTCTTGGATCAGGACATCGAGTCCGTGTTCGACCACGTGGGCGTACGTTGCGGGCTGTCGCGCATCTGCAAGCAACGGAAACAGGTTAGGTCGAGATTCCACGACGGACAGCAGATCTCTGAGTGGGCGGGGGGCGAACTCCACCGCGTAGGTCGGTCCAGCCATGTCAGCAACGTGGCTCACTGTCGTGCCCGATGCCGCCCCAAGGTAGAGAACCCCGTCACCGCCTTCCAGTCCCGTTTCAAGGCCCAGTTCAAGCATCGCGCCGAGTTTTGACCGGTGTGGGTCCCACTGTCGCCACCCATCGGTCGTCGGTTCGCCGTAGACCGGATCGCCCCGCGTGGCTAATGCCGATTCATCGCCAAACTGTCGCCGTTCGACGCCCGCAGGCAAACTCATTGGTCCTCACCTCCGGCCCGAATCGCTTCCATGCGGTCATCGAGTTCGGCCTGAAGTGGCGAATGACCCTCGCCTCGGTAGTGATCGATGCGGGCGGCGATGGTGAGTTTACCGGCCAGCGCTCTGGCCGCGGAGCCCCGCTGTTCCGGCCGGGTTCCGCGCACGTACTCGTGAGTGAAGATAATACCATGTTTGGGCGAGGGCGCATGGCCTTCGAGATGAGCGAACAACGCGTCTTCGGCTCCCAATACCTGAATCGTTCCGCTCGGTTTCTTCGCGAGCGAATCAAGGCCCCCAGCCAGCGCGATGAGTCGTGCTGCGAGCAACGGGTTGGCGAGCATTGTGAGGTTGGGAGCGACGACAGGAGCGTGTTCTTGGATAAACGTCTGCAACCGGTCCCGACGAGACTGGATGTCCCGAACCGTCCCCGCGAAGTCGACGATTTCGGCCTCGAGAGGAGTCTCAGGCTCCCGCTCGGCAACTTCCAGGACGTACTCGAGTCCCTCGTCGGATTCCCCGAACTGGCTCCCGGCCCACTCCGCGGCCCGTTCTGCGAGTTCGTTTGCCGTCTCTGTGAGGTCATCCATCGCCCGTATCGCATGGATGAGTTGTTGGTCAGTCGCCTGTTCGCGCCGACGGACAGCCGCTTTTGCCGCCGCCTGTGTCACATCGTGAAGAAACGAGTAATAGTCATCCTGGCTCTCCGCAAACCCCGTTTCGACAGCCAGTGCGGGCCACGCTCGTGGGTCCTCGGCCCCTCCCTCCCGAACAGCCCCAATGGCGGAATCGAGATCGCGCCCATCGAGTCCCTGAAACCAGCCCCGATCAGTCATACACGGGGCTTCCGGGCCAGTCGGGTTAAGTGGGGCGGTCGGATATCGGCGAAAGACAACCGTTAAACCGCATCGGACGGGTATGAACAGATAGATGAGTCAGACAGACCGGGCCCGACGATGTGTCTCCTGTGGGATCAACATCTCCGGGACCAACGCCGCGGCCTTCACCTGTCCGGAATGTGGCCACCAGATCTATCGGTGTGCCACCTGTCGGAAGCAGAGCAACCTCTATGAGTGTCCTGAGTGTGGGTTCCGGGGGCCATAAAATGGGCAAGGTCGCTGCAGTCATCAAAGTGATGCCTGAAAGCCCTGAACTCGACCTGGATGTGCTCGAAGAACGCCTCGGGAACTCACTCCCTGAGGGGGCAAAAATCAACGATGTCGACCAAGAGGAAGTGGCATTCGGCCTTGTCGCGCTCTATCCGACGGTTATCGTCCCTGACGACGCAGGCGGGACCGAAGCCGTCGAGGAGGCGTTCCGCTCGGTGGAGGGTGTCGAATCGGTGGCTGTCGAAGAAGTCGGCCGAATCTAGGGCAGCAACTTTTTCCCCAAGGCCCTCGACTGTGCGAACGCATGCCACACGAGGCCTACGTCCAATTAGTCTGTCCGGAATGCCGAAAGGCATGGGAAGCGACGCCGAGTGATCTCCCGTCACCGGAGCAGAACTATAGCTGTCCGAACTGTCATGCCACAAGACGTGTGGCCGAATTCATGCGGACCGACCGCGACCTCGAAAACCTCAAGAAACTCTCCTGAGCGGTTCGACTGGATTAGACCGAGGAGCGGGCGCCACAGGCGTCACATTCGAGCAGTTCGGCGCCCTGTTCTCGGGTCAAATTTGTGTCGGGGAGGCCACACTCCGGACAGATAACATAGGCCTCCACGTACTCGTCGATAGCGGCTGCCACACGGGACTTGTTGAACTGGCCCGTCAATCGAGCACGGTCTCTGTCGTCGATCTGGGCGCTCGTTCCGAACTCGTCCTGCAAGAACTTGAGTACGTGATCCGTTCCGCGGTCAACCGCGCCCAACAAGTCCTGGAAGTTCTCTAAGATCGTGACGTTCCCCTCCGTACGGAGGTCCGGATCGGGAACCTCGAAGCGACTCTCTTTTTCCGCAATGTCGGGTTTCTCCTCGAGGGCCCGCTCGAGTTGCTCCTCGTAGTCCATATCGATACCAGCAGGCGGTACCCTAAAAGCCTTTCAGACGGCTAGGTTGGAGAATCCGCGGGGTAGCAGCCTTGGTAACTCCCCTCAGAGTAATACTATAACGGTGTAGTGGCTACAGTTGTTTACACATGAAAAAACAGGAGCTCATCCACCC
>JAGXLJ010000237.1 GCA_018334775.1 Halodesulfurarchaeum sp. | reverse complement strand
TGTCTAATTTTGCACTTTATTACCGTATATTTGTAAATTAATTTACGGTATAGTGTGACATATTTTCATGTTAGAGAGGTGCACGCCTTGCACGCGGACCGTCATCGGTTTATCACCCGGCCACACACGTTTTGCCATGATCGATCTGCGAAGTGATACCGTCACACGTCCGACCGAGGAAATGCGTGAGGAAGCCGCCGGTGCCGCCGTCGGAGACGACGTTCACGGGGACGACCCCACCGTCGCGGAACTCGAAGCCAGAGCCGCGGACGTCGTTGGGATGGAGGCAGCGCTGTTCGTTCCGTCCGGAACGATGGGCAATCAAATTGCGGCTCGAGTCCACACCGACCGGGGCCAGGAGGTCATCACGGACCGGGAAAGCCACGTCGTGCGCTACGAACGGGCCGGCTTTGCCCAGCATTCAGCCCTGCAAATCCGCACCATCGACGCCGAGCGAGGGTTGCCCACTCCCGAACAGGTCCGCGATGCCTATCTGGAGGGAGGTCTCCATCGCCCGCCGACTGGGCTCCTCTCCCTCGAGAACACGCATAATGCCCGTGGCGGCCTCGCGCTTGATCCCGAACAGTTCAGCGAGACAGCCGCGACAGCTCACGAATTAGACGTGCCCGTCCATCTTGATGGTGCCCGACTCTTCAACGCAGCCGTCGCCCATGACGTCGACGTGACCGCGTATACTGAGGCCGTCGACTCGGTCATGTTCTGTCTATCAAAGGGATTGGGCGCCCCGATCGGCTCCATTCTGGCCGGATCGGCCGAGTTCATCGAGGCGGCCCGTGGCATCCGGAAACTGCTCGGCGGCGGAATGCGACAGGCCGGGATCGTCGCAGCCCCAGGGCTTACAGCCCTCAAGAACCGCTCGCACCTCGAAATCGACCATGTCAATGCGACCCGACTCGCCAACAGCCTCGATGAGATCGAGGGGTTGGCGATCACCGAACCGGAGACGAACATCGTGCTCGCAGATACCGGGGGCCTCGGGCTCTCGGCTGCAGAGTTCCTCGACCTAATCGAGGGGGAAGGCGTTCAAGCCTCCGAATTCGGGCCGGAGATCGCACGGTTTGTCACGCACCGCGACGTTTCAGCGACCGACATCGAGGACGCCATCGAGGCTGTCACCGTGGCGGTTTCCAATTAGCGTTCGCGGCTCTGGTCCATCCCTTCCTTGAACCCGAGAAGGGTTCGGCGAATCATGAGATAGATGAAGAAGAAAAAGAGCAGTAGCGCCGCGAGGATGAAGTAAAAGACCGGGCCTGTATCAACCATATCAATTCCTTGGCCGGCAGGGCCAAAGCCGTTTCGTCAGCAGGCGCTCAAATCGCTCTTTGAGGCTTCGCTGGAGTCTTTGTATCGGCCACTGTCCAAACACCTGGGGCCAAACCCGTCCTTTCCCCCCTCTGGCCGGGTTCAGTCCCCGCCCCTTGCCGTGTCACCTCCCGCTCCACTTCGGCCCTCCATCCGAAACACCTGTTTCTCGTCCCCGAAAGGCGTGCGGATACGGCCCTGGAGCGCCCCGTTCCGGAGTTCGAGTTCGACGTACGTCGGGTCCCCACCGCGAGGATCAGCGTGGCTGCCCGGATTCACGAGCGCCGGCCCCTCCGCAGACACGAAATGTGGGTGGTGGGTATGGCCGGAGATGACCAGGTCGGCGTCCCGCTCGGCCCCAAAATACGTCAGCCCTGTTTGGCCGCCGGACTGGGTGTGTGTTACCGCGACGGTGAATTCGCCGATTTCGAGGGTCCGAGCAGATGGCAGTCGGTCGGACACAGTCGGACTGTCCCGGTTCCCCGCAACCGCCACGAAGCTGTCGGTAAGGGACTGAAACCCCTCGAGCACGGCTTCGGTGGTGAAATCACCTGCGTGAATCACTCGATCTGCCGTCTGGACGGCTTCGCGAATGGGGCCGGTGAGTCCGGGCCGCTCGGTCCGGTGGGTGTCCGAGAGCACCACGATCATGGTCGATGCTTGGGCCCCACTCACCTCAGCGTTTGGAACCAGTAGAGTTGCAGGCGAAGTCGTTCATCGCGCAGGCGTGGGTTTATGTCCGAGAGGCCAGTGACCTGCACACGTGGCAGCCGAGTACGACCAGTTCTTCCCGAAGGCCACGCCCTACGAGCACCAGGCGGAGGCGATGGATGCCATCGCGGCCGCCCTCGAAGTGGGGCGCGATGTGGCTTTCGAGGGAGCGCCGGGAACCGGGAAAACTCTCGCCGCCCTCGCCCCGTCCCTGGCCTATGCACGAGAGCACGACAAGACCGTCGTCATCACGACGAACGTCCATCAGCAGATGCGACAGTTCACCGCCGAAGCCCGAGAAATACACGCGGAGACCCCGATCCGGAGCGCAGTGTTCAAAGGCAAGTCCTCGATGTGCCATATCGACGTTGGCTACGAGGAATGTCAAGTTTTGCGAGATACCACTCGGGATGTGGTTGACCTGGAAACCGAACTCGCAGAGTTGCGGGACAAGGAGCGCCGACTGCTCGACGACGCCCAGTCCGGTTCCGAATCCGCGGCCGAAAAACGCCAGTCGATCCTCCAAGAGATCGAAGCTGTCGAGGAACAGATCGAGGAGTTGGAGGACCAACACACCTGCAAGCACTACCGGGAGAATCTGACCCGTCCCGGCGACGAGTTCGTCTCCTGGCTGTTCGACGGCGTCCGGACGCCTGAAGAAGTGTACTCGTATGCCGAACAGCGGGGTGCCTGTGGCTACGAGCGACTGAAAGAGGGGCTCAATGGGGTGGAGTTGGTCGTGGCGAACTACCACCACCTCCTCGATCCGGCCATTCGCACCCAGTTCTTCCGATGGCTCGATCGAGACCCTGAGGACGTCATCGCGGTCTTCGACGAGGCCCACAACGTCGAGGACGCCGCCCGAGATCATGCAACGAGAACCCTCACCGAAAACACCCTCGAGGAAGCCTCAACCGAGGCCGAAGAGGTCGAGGACTCGCGGTCTGGGGGAGCGATTCGTATCTTCGATCCCTTCTGCGAAGCTCTCATCGAAACCTATGAGGCCTCCTTTGACTTCGGCGACCGGGAGGCGGTCGGGACGAACTGGGCAGACGTCCCAATTGCGAACGAAACCGGTCGCGACGACCTCACAGTAGCGTTTCTGAACCGATACGAGGGGCCGGACATCACGGCCGACCTGGAGGACGCGATCAAACTGGGCATCGTCCTCGACGAGGAGTACGAGACGGCCTAACGCGAAGGTGATGCGGACACCCGT
>JAGXLJ010000236.1 GCA_018334775.1 Halodesulfurarchaeum sp. | reverse complement strand
AGGGAGGCCCACGAGCGAGCGAAAGTCGACGCCGATGGGATATATGCCGCCGACGTGGTTCTCGTCCCGCTGGAGGACGGTGACCGGGCGGAAGCCCTCTCCGACATGGGGAAAACCGAGATCGTCATCGATCTGAATCCCCTGTCTCGGTCCGCTCAGGTTTCGCCGATTCCGATCGTCGACAACATCATTCGGGCAGTGCCCCGAATGACCGAACACGCACAGGAGTTGCGTGGAGTCAGTCCCGAGAAATTGGCAGCCGTGCAACGTGAATTTGACCCCGAAGAAACACGCAAAACGGCCGAGGCGGCACTGCGAGACAACTTCGGCGCTCCTTGAAACGGGACCTGCGTCGAGCCGTATTTCGAAGACTCATTACAGTCCCTGCGCTTCCGCGACATCCCGGGCCGTTCGTGCCACAGCAACCGCTGACGGGCCAAGGAGGTAGACAATCGGTTCAACGCCAACTGCCCCTCTGTGATAGAGGACAGTTGCATCCCGATCCGCATCGAGCGCCCCACTAACTGCTGCTTCGAGTGACTGGGACTCGATGTCGAGATGAGCCGATTCGGCGCCAGTCCCGACGAGGGCATCTCGCGTCATGTCCGTGAACTCGAGGTTGAGTCCTGCCCGTGACTCGCTCCCGGCCGCCCGGGCTGCGAGCAACACCCCCCCGACATACTCGCTGACACCGAATTCGGGCTGACCTGGCACTTCCACGCGCCCGTTCACGTCGAGAATGCGGCCTGGGACCCCAGCAACGTCCTCCAGTTCTTCGGCTGCATCGACGCATTCGACCAGATTCGAACCGACGTGTGGGACGAGGGTCGCGAACCCGGAGGCGTGTTCCAGAATGCCAAGTCCGCGCCGCACCGATGCCCGGACCCGTTCGCGTTCGAGCGCCCCCTGGTCCGGCTCGAGGCCGCTGAGGTCGTAGTCCACGGTGCGAAGTTCCGGCACAGCCGCCGCGTGCAGTTCGGCGATCAGATCCCCAGGTCCCGAAAGCTGTTGGAGCAGTCGTTCGATCTCGATGAGGGCCTGGACGGACCGGATATCCCCCGAAGCGAGGCCGGGGGCAAGTTCGTCGACCAATTCTTGCACTCGCTCGTCAGTCGCAACGACCTCTCGGGTCGAGATGTCGCCCTGGGCGTACTTTGACACCGCGCTCTGGCTGAGCCCCAGTTTCTCCGCGACGGCCCGCTGCGTGAGGCCACGGTCCCGCAATTCGCTGGCCAGAAGTACCCTGATCGTCGGGAGGACCGACTCCGCAATCACTTCGGCCCGAAACTTCACGGCTCCTCACCCTCCTCAGAGTTAAATTCGACGTCGTCGCCGATTTTCGATGCCGCCGGGCCACCCTGGTCCTGGTACTTCGAGCCACGTTCGCTCCCGTAGGGAGACTCCGCCGGACTTGTCAATTCAGTTAATACAATCTGCGAGATCCGCATTCCGGGAGACAGTGCGACCGGTGCAGTTCCGAGATTCGACAGTTCAAGTGTTATACGGCCGCGGAAACCCGGATCGACGAATCCAGCAGTAGCATGCACCACGACGGCAAGTCGGCCAAGTGAAGATCGACCTTCCACCTGGGCAACTAGATCATCTGGAATTTCCACCCGCTCTTTGGTGGTCCCGAGCACGAAATCGCCCGGATGAAGAATGAACTCCTCGCCCTCATCAATAACGGTCTCGCTGACGTACTCCCCGACCTGTTCGTCCTCCTGGGGGTGGATGCTCGGGATGTTCGTCCGCCGAAACTCGAGGAACTCCTGGCCGAGTCGCACGTCAACACTTGCCGGCTGGATCTGGAGTTCGGGATCGTCCAGCGGCTCGACGACGAGGTCGCCGTCATCCAGCCGGGAACGGATATCGCGGTCCGAAAGGATCATGCCAATACCCCCGACCCTGAGGGCCTTAAGGATACCCGGTCCCCGTTCGGGGAATGGCTCAGGTTACCACCGCAAGGGGGCACCTCTAAGAGGCCGGGCCTGTTCCATCGGCGCATGAAACAGGCGATCGTCGTCCGATCGGATCTGGGGATGGGAACAGGAAAGCTCGCAGCCCAGGTCGCCCACGCCGCCCTCTCGGCGGTTGAACACGCGAACTCCGATACCGTCAGGGACTGGAAACGCGAAGGACAGCGCAAGGTCGTCCTGAAAATCGACGGTGAGCGGGCCCTCTTCGAGATACAGGAGAAGGCGAAAACCGCTGGCCTCCCGACTGGGCTGATCAGGGACGCTGGCCGGACCCAACTCGACCCCGACACCCCGACGACCGTAGCGGTTGGCCCTGCGAGCGACGAGGCAGTCGATCAGATCACCGGATCGCTCTCTCTTTACTGAAGCGAACGAGCCTGTTTTGACTGGGGCCCTCGAACGATAAATGAGATGCGACCGGCCCACGAGGACGAAGTGCCCTACGGAATCGACTGGTACGCGAGTGACTCCGCCGGGATCGGCGGACGCCTCCGTGATCAGCCGGAGGACTTCCGTGTGCGTGAGCGCGAGCGCTTCGCTATCGAACCGGTGGATGGCGATCCGGGTGATTACCCATGGATCGTGTGTCGAGTAACCCTCGAAAACACGGATACGAATGACTTTGCACGGGACCTCTCGAACAGACTCTCGATCAGTCGTGAGCGGGTGGGCTGGGCCGGCACGAAGGACAAGCGCGCGATTTCGACCCAGCTGTTCTCCGTTCGTGGGATCGATACGGAGGCCCTCCCATCGATCGGTGGTGCATCCATCGAGGTCGTTGGCCGGGCGGGTCGCGGGCTCGGATTCGGGGACCTATTAGGGAACGAGTTCGAGATCGTGGTCCGCGAACCAGAGGCCCCTGACCGGGTTGCAGACATCACCGCGGAACTCGAAGCGCGGTTCGGCGGCCGAGCGGGCGTTCCGAATTTCTTCGGCCACCAGCGTTTTGGCAGCTATCGGTCGATCACCCATGAGGTCGGGCTCGAGATCCTGCGGGGAGATTGGGAGGGGGCCGTGATGGCCTATCTCGGTAATCCCAGCGCCCACGAGCCAGAGGGCTCGCAAGCAGCCCGCGAGTTCGTCACCGAGACGCGTGACTGGGGGGCCGCACTCGACGAATTCCCCAATCGCCTGCGATACGAGCGGTCGATGCTCCACGAATTGCAAGAATCGGGTGGTGAGACGGCCGCGGACTACCGCGACGCGCTGGAAACGTTTCCCGAAAATCTCAGACGGCTTTTCATCCACGCGGCCCAGTCCCTGGTGTTCAACCGGATCGTGA
>JAGXLJ010000235.1 GCA_018334775.1 Halodesulfurarchaeum sp. | reverse complement strand
GAGGGAAGCGGTAACGGTTTCGGCTGTGATTACAAAAACCTCCGTTATGATACAGAGCCCACAGATGTCGCCATTCGAGGAGAATTTTACAGGGTACGGAAGTGCTGATGACTGATGAGGTCTTATTGTCCTCATGAGCAAATTCACAGCGGTGATTACGGGCGCAAGTCAGGGCATCGGTGCGGCCGTCACAGAGGCCTTTGCCGAGAACGGCGGCCAGTTGGTCATCGGAGCACGGAATCAGTCAGCAGTTGAGGATCGTGCGGCGGGACTGCCAGCGGAGGCGGTCTCAGTCGACGTCAGAAACGAGAGTTCGGTGCGGGACCTGATGACCGTCGCAAGCGAGGTGCTAAACGAAATCGACGTCCTCGTGCCAAATGCAGGGGTCTATCACGGACCATCAGGGAAGACGCCGCTACCGGAGGAATCATACGAACGTTTCGACGAACATCTCGCGACAAACGCCAAAGGGGTGTTCGCAACAATCCGTGAAGCAGTCCCGTACTTAGCCGAAGACGCCAGGGTGCTGGTGCCCTCCGGAAAACCCGCCCGCGAACCGACCGCAGGGGCTGGATCCTACGGCGTCTCGAAAGCCGCTGCCGAGGCTATCGCTCGAGGGTTTTCGGCGGACCTCGATCAGGTCGTCGGGGTCGTCGATCCAGGGCAGGTCCAGACACAACTTACCGAAAAAGAGTTCGGTCGGACGCCTGTTGACGTGGCGCCGATGTATGTATGGGCCGCTCATTCGGCCCCAAAAGAGAAGATCGACGGCGGCGTTACTGGAATTAAGGACTGGCTGCAGGCGACACGCTAACCAGTCTGCTTATTCAAAAAGTAACGAAACTACCGACATTCCCTGCCCAAAATCTACAGGTAGAACAGGCCGAGTGCCTCGGGGATTGACCCCGTGGTAGTTCACTCGGCGAACTGCCACTCCCTTCGTTCTACCCGGTAACTTTCACAGTTAGGGCATTGATGATACCGCTCGGAGAACTGGTTCCCACATGACTTACATTCATAGGGCTCGTCAATTGCCTCGGACCGGTTTCTGGCGTAGGAAACCAGTTTCGTAACAACGCCCATGTGTGGCAAAATATGTTCCTGGACCATTAAACCTACAGATAGTTCAACCACCAGACGGGAGCAGGCAACCCGACGCAATCTTGCGATTATCGCGCGGAATACCCCATGAGAACAGGGTTTGATAACGGGGGAGAAATGGGTCGTAATCATAATCTAAGTCCCTCATACCAGGTGAAAATCCAACACCTATTTACTCGCTCTTCGAACAGGATTGTATCGTGAGCCCTGTGCCCGGAATTGGAGCCACCCTCACCAAAAACGACCGTTCGATCGCGGCGTTCACCATGCTCGGCCATGGGCTCTTTCACTGGTTCGAGATGGCGATTCCGATACTCCTGGTGATGTGGATCCGCCAGTTTCCAGCCTCAGTCGAACTCGTTGGATTGCTTGTAGCTATCGGCTTTGCGCCGATTGGAATCGCCTCACTCCCTGGTGGGTTGTTGGCTGATCGGTTCGGGTCAGAGTCCGTCCTCTTGCTCAGTATTGCTGGAATGGCCGTTGGATTCGCCACGCTTTCCCTTGCACCGTCGGTGTATTTCGTCGGGCTTAGTCTCGCAATCTGGGGGACCTTTGCGGGCATTTACCATCCCGCCGGAATGTCACTGATCAGCACCGGAACCGAACGCCGAGGGACCATCTTCGCATACCACGGAATGGCAGGGAATATTGGGACTGCACTTGGCCCGTTCGTCGCTGCAACTTTACTGTTGTTCGTCGACTGGCGAGTGGTCGCCGGTGCGCTCGCTCTCCCAGGACTTGTTGCATTCCTCTTCGGCCTCTCCATCGACTTCAACCCGACAGCAGCAGTCGGAGAGACCGATGAACCTGAGAAGGGCACCGCGGCACCCGCAAAACTCCATGAAAAAGCCCGAGAACTGTTGTATTCGTTCTTCCCCCTCGTTTTGGCAATCGTTACGTTTGACGGACTCTTCTATCGGGGAATTCTGACATACCTTCCCCAGATCCTTCGAGATCTCCCAGAAATCACGGCACTCACCCTCGAAGCATCATTGGTCGGAATCAACGTGGGTGATTACATCTTCGTTGGACTCCTGATCGTTGGCATCGGTGGTCAATGGGCCGGGGGAAAATTCTCCGAACGGTTTGCTGTCGAAAAGGGGCTCGCTGGTGGGTTTCTTTCCCTCGGACTTTTTGCCTTGCTTTTTCTCCCAATCGCTGCGTTCGGATTTGCTCAGGTTCTCGTGGTGAGCGTACTGCTTGGGTTCTTCCTGTTCTTCGTCCAGCCACTGTATCAGGTGGCCGTTGCAATCCACACTCCGGTCGAAACACGGGGGCTCTCCTATGGGGTAACGTATCTCGGTGAGTTTGGGATCGGTGCCGGAAGTATCGCGATCGGTGGGTACCTGCTTGGAACCTATTCCATAGGGACGTTTTTCCTCGTCCTCAGTGGGTTCGCTTTCGTTCCTGTCTTGCTCGCCGTGCTGCTGTACACGATTGCGAGATGACCAGAAGCTGGTATGGAGTGCGTTGACTTACTATCATGGCCTCTTGACTACTATAAGCAGTTGTAATGGCTCCATGACTGGCAAGATCATCCCCATACTCGTCGGCGGCTTCGGCGAGGAGTACGAGACAATGATACCGCTTCACCTGAGTAATTCTGCGAGTCGCGTTACTGCGTGATCGGGTTTTGCCTCGCGTGACGGCATATCTCCAATCTGCATAGTACAGGAAGCGCCTGTAACAACCACGTCGTCTCCCGGACTCGATTCGATTTGCCCCTCCAATAGTGACATCAGGGTCGTGCTCATCGAGTAATGCTCCGCCTCATAGCCGAAACTGCCGGCCATCCCGCAACATGTCGAATCAAGTTCGTCCACAGCGAATCCGAGTCGCTCCAGTACCTCGGTGACATGAGTGTCTCGACCGGTCCCTTTGTGAATACAATTCCCATGGTAGGTAACCGTCTCTTCTGAGTCCCGAACATCGAGGTTCTCTTCGAGCCCGAACACATCCAGATATTCGAACACACTGTAGGTGTTATCGGCGACGGTTTGGACGTTCGGGCCGGAGAGTAGATCGTTGTAGTCCTCTTGAAACATCACCGATGCCGAGGGTTCGACACTGAGAATATCCCAGCCAGCTCGAACTTTCGAGGCAAGGACCCCAACGTTGTTTCGAGCGGTCTCGCGAGCCGTCTCGATGAGCGCTTTCGAGTACG
>JAGXLJ010000234.1 GCA_018334775.1 Halodesulfurarchaeum sp. | reverse complement strand
TGCTGAAGGGCCGGATACAGTATGTGTTGAGGCGTTCGCCCGCCGCATGATGATATCGAGTTACCCCACGTTTGCTGATTATCCCCTCCATCGTGGGGTAACCTCGGTGGCACGAGATGCACAACGAACGGCGCCGATCCATCGCTTTCTAAGTGATATATACGATACCGAGCCAGACCGGCCCGATGAGGCGGACGACAACGCCGATCGACCGGAAGTCAGCAATGCGGGGCAGACGATGAGCCGCTCCGAACAGTACTGGGTGACGCTATCGATCCCATGGCTCGTTCGAGGAGCCCACGCGGGACAGGACGCGATCAACATCGCCGTCAGTGAGGTCGGCACACGGGTGAACGAAGCGGATACCACACACGTCGATCACTGCGACATCAGCATCCAGACGCTCTCCTGTACGACCTGTGGGACGCCGATGGAGGCGGTACTCGTCGTGGCCGAGACAGCGCTCGTCGGCCTCACGCTCGAGTGTACCGTCACAGCACGATCAACCGAGGACGCCGAACAGACCAGCCGGCGTGAACTCGGGACGGCGTTCGACGGCACACCGCTCGTCCCGGTCGGAACTTCAGGGCAGGATCCTGACTTCGCCACGTTCGAGTGAATTCACCCAGAGGCCGAATATTTTGTACTCCCGCGTCAATTTCGAGTATGCCACATTCACCGACCGAGAGGAACGGGGACGCCGTCTCGGCCGACGAAGCGTTCGCCCTCATCGGAAACGACACTCGCGTCGAAATCATCCAAGCGTTGTGGGATGCATTCGAACCGGGGTGGGGTGAAAACGCCGTTCCGTTCTCGGAGCTGTTCGCACGGGTCGATATCCAGGATTCCGGTAACTTCAGTTATCACCTGGAGAAACTCACCGGCCACTTCGTCCGAAAGAGCGACGCGGGGTACAGACTCACCCAGACGGGACTCGACGTCGTGCGCGCGGTGGTGTCGGGCTCTGTCACCGCGAATCCGACGCTCGGACCGATCGCAGTGGATGCCACGTGCCCACTCTGTGACGGCCCCGTCGAAATTTCGTACAGTGACGACTCGCTGCGCTGCCGGTGTACGGAATGTGAAGGCATCAGGCACACCGACGGCGGGTCCGGGTACTTCTTCCTCTTTCCCCTGCCGCCCATCGGCCTCCAACAGCACGACGTGGATGAGGCACTCCGAGCCACGATTGTCTACAACTTCCACAAGGCTGCCGCCATGCTGGATGGCTTCTGTCCGGTCTGTTCGAGCGGTACACAGATTTCAGTCGAGGTCTGTCCGGATCACGATCCGGGTGGGGAGGACGACTGTCCGAATTGCGGGAACCCCTATATGGCCACAGCACTCCTGTCCTGCCCGACCTGTAAGCGGTGGTTTTTCTTCAAGGCCGGAGGGGCCGTTCTCACCCACCCTCGGGTGACAGCGTTCTATCTCGACCACGGCATCGAACATCGGTTTGCCAGTTGGGAATCATTCGTTCGTAGTCACGACATCGAGGAGGAACTCGTCTCTGAGGAACCGTTCCGACTGCGAGTCACGATTCCCGCCGAAACCGACGAACTCCAGCTCACCGTCGACGACGAGTTGACCGTGATCGACGTGGACGGGTGAGCCGGTTCAGCCACCACTCACGTATTGTGAAATCGAAACGCCGCGGGGGGAGATCTGGGTCTGTGAATCACCTCTCGGGGTTCTGTACCTGATTGCAGTAAGCGGGCTGACTGTAATGTTGTACAGATAACACTTAATCGCCGGCGGAGCGATGGACTCGTCAGTATCCGGTCGACGTCGTGCCGGTCAGTTGCCGGCGGTCGAGACGGATACTGGAGACACCCATGGCAACAGAAACTCAGGACGCTACCGACGTCTTCCGGAGAGTCGTCGATGCGCTTAACGACCGTGACTTCGACCGGTTCGCTGAATTACACACGGTGGACGTCGTACTCCACGACCACGACGATGAATTCCACGGCGTCGACGCGGCTGTAGAACACGAACAGGCGCTCTACGAGGCGTTCCCCGACATGGAATACACCGTCGAAGATGTCCTCACCGAGAACGACAGGATCGCCGGGCGGTGGCGGGTCACCGGGACGCACGAGCGTGAGTTCGAGGGGATTCCCCCGTCGGACGAGGCGATCGACATTCCGGCTAGCGGTATCTTCCACGTCGAGGATGGGACGATCACGGAAGTCTGGCTCACCTACGACAGACTCGGAATGCTCCAGCAACTCGGTGTCATCGAACTGCCGGGCGAGTAACGTGACCAGATGGAGAGCACAATGGCGACAACGACACAAGAGAACAAGGAACTCGTACAGAGATTCATCCGGGAAGCGAACGACAAGAACTACGACCAGGTCGCCGAGCTCTTAACAGCCGACTATACGAGACGCGACCCGGACACGCCCGGGGACAAACAGGGTCCCGAACCGTTCATCGAGGCGCTGCAACAACTTCACGAGGCGTTCCCGGACAGCACGGTCCACGTCGGCGAGATCGTCGCCGAAGACGACTTGGTGGCGTTCGAAGGCACGATGACCGGCACACACGAGGGCGTGTTCAGGGAGATCGAGCCGACTCACGAGACGATCGACATCCCCGGTAACGCGATGCACCGCATCAGGGACGGCAAGATCGCAGAGACGTGGGCCACCTGGAACTTCCTCGGTGCACTCGGACAGCTCGGCGTCTCCGAACTCCCGAGGGGATGAGCCAACGACCGACCAGAACCCGACACACAGAGACCAACGATCATGGCACTCAAACACGACACCCCCGGGGAAGAGGTAGCGGTCGTCCATCGCTGGGAGCACGGTCTGACGTGGATGGCTCACCCGGATGAACGGATGCGGCGCGCGAGTCACGCGCTCACTGTCGACGGCGAAATGTGGCTGGTCGACCCGCTCGACGCCGACGATCTCGACGAGGAACTCAGTGCGCTCGGTACAGTCGCAGGCGTGGTTGTGCTGACGAACAGCCACGGCCGGCACGCCGACCGTCTCGCCCAGCGCCACGACGTGACCATCCACGTGCCCGCGTGCTTCGATGAGGACGCCCATCCGGTGAGTGGCTTCGACGCGCCCGTCGAGCTCTTCGATGAGGAACTCGCCGACACGGGCTTCGAACTGGTGTGGGAAAAAGCCGGGAGAGGTTGGAAGGAGGGGGCGCTCTACCACCCCGATCGAGCAACGCTCGTCGTCCCGGACACGCTCGTGACCGCCCTCTTCACCAAACAGGAGGGGCAGCTCGAGGTGATCCCGTTCTTCAGGCTCTCGCCACCGCGT
>JAGXLJ010000233.1 GCA_018334775.1 Halodesulfurarchaeum sp. | reverse complement strand
AATCCAGCGAGTCCGGAACCTCGCCGTCGTATTCTTCGAGTACTTTCTCACCGATGCCCACCAAATACCCTGCTTTGCTGTTCGGATACGTACAGGACCCGATGACTTCGGCGACGCGTTCTTCCGAAGCGCTCGCGAAGTCGTTTGGAGTCTGGTACTCCTCAAAGAGGGTGTCGGTGATTTGATTAACCCGTGCATCGGTGCATTGTGCGGAGAGGACGACGGCGATCAACAGTTCGAATCGGTTCGCGTAAGACAGGGAGATTGTCGCGTCTGGGTAGGCCTCTCGAAGTCGCTCGATTACCACGGCTGTCTGTTCGCTGCGCGTGTCCCGTGGGGTGCCCATATGCTCGGATGGGCAGGGACAAACTTGAGCGATTCGACCCGGGTACTTGAGCGATTCGACCCAGGTGTGGTAACTTACGGAATTTGAGTCGGGAGTTGAAACATACGGAATTTGTGGCGGGAGTGGTGGGATATCGCGAATACTTAATGGACAGGCCGGAAAAGGGGCGCTATGGGACTGCGAAGCGTACTTACGGGGGCAACGACGACCCTCACCGAACCCGTCGATCCACGGTTCGAACTGGCGGCGCTGGCCGTTCAGGACGAATCTTTGCCACTCGTTTTCGAGTCTGTGGCGGGCTATCCCGAGGTGTCGGCCGTAACGAATGTGGTATCCTCCCGTGACCGTATCGCGTCGGCACTCGGGGTTGAAAGTGGGGATATCGTGACCGCCTTGACCAACGCGACGACCGCTCCGCGGGAATTGTCCGCACCGATGGACGCTATGTTTGAACACGTCGCCGATTCTCCGACGGTGGCTGATTATGTGCCGATTCCGACCTATTACGCCGAGCACGAACGACAGTACATCGCCTCGGGGATCGTCGTCGCTCAGGACCCCGATACGGGAGTCCACAATCTCTCTTTCCACCGGCTGATGTACGACGGCGATACGGATTTCGTCATGCGGCTCGTGGAGCGACACCTCCACGATATTCGGACTCGCACGGATGGGCCACTTGGCGTGGCCATCGTCGTTGGGGTTCATCCAGCAGTGGAACTGGCAGCGGCGACGTCTGGCAGCCCCGACATGAGCGAACTGGAGGTCGCAAACGCACTTCTCGATGGGGACCTTGCGACGACGACTATTGACGGACTCACGGTCCCCGCCGAGGCCGAACTGGTGATGACCGGACAAATCCGAGCGGAAACTCGCTCGGATGGCCCATTTGTCGACCTGTCACGGACGTGGGATACGGTGCGTCAGCAACCGGTGGTGGAGATCACGTCACTTCATCTTCGACCGGATCCCAATGTCAGGGTCGTCGTTCCGGGCCGACGCGAACACGCCCACCTTATGGGACTACCCCAGGAACCGCGGATTCATCGCATTGTTGAGAACACAGTCCCCACTGTGCAAGAGATCGTTTTGACGCCTGGTGGGTGTTCTTGGCTCCATGGCGTGGTCGCGATCGAGAAGCGGACCGAAGGGGACGCGAAGAACGCGGGGCTTGCTGCATTGGCTGCACATCCATCGATGAAGCGGGTCGTTGTGGTCGACGAGGACATCGATCCCGCCGATTCGGACGCCGTCGAATGGGCTATCGCGACTCGCGTACAGGCTGACGAGGACGTCGAAACGATCGAGAAAGCGAAAGGCTCATCGCTCGACCCATCACAGGATTTCGAGACTGGAACACTCACGAAATGGCTCATCGATGCGACGGTGCCGGAAAACCGGGAGCAAAGTGACTTCGCCGAAGCGACCGTTCCAGGCGTCGAGAACGTTCACCTCGAGGAGTACCAATAACCATGCCAATCGATCTTACCACCGAAGAGGAACAGCTACTCGAATCGGACGTGCCTGCCGAACGGAAGTCGATGGAATTGCTGGTTCGCCTCGGGGATATTTTTGGGGCCGAAGAATTCGTGGAACTCGGCTCGGCGCAGGCCTCGGGAATCTCCTACAAGTCCATCGGGGATCCGGGCGTGGAATTTCTGGAGGGATTTGCCGAGGAAGGAGCCGAAGTAGACGTCGAGACTTTTGCGAACCCTGCAGGGATGGACATCAATCGCTGGGAGGAGATGGGCGTCAGCGAGGAGTTTGCTCGCCAACAGCGCCGGATCGTTGGTGCGCTTCGGGAAATGGGTGTGACCGTTTCCTTTACCTGTACACCGTATCTGGCCGGCAATCTCCCCGGGCCGAACGAGCATATTGCGTGGGCTGAATCCTCTGCAGTTTCCTTTGCGAACAGCGTCATTGGCGCTCGAACGAATCGGGAGGGAGGGCCGTCGGCACTGGCCGCAGCAATCACGGGCCGAACCCCGAAACATGGTCTTCACCTCGCAGAGAATCGCCAGCCGACCCATTTGGTGAACGTCGACGTGCCCCTCGAAACACAGGCCGATTTCGCGGCACTTGGCTCTTGGACTGGGCGAATCGTCGAGGACGGCAAGCCGTATTTCGTTGGCATCGAATCCGCGACGACGGACCAGTTGAAATCTCTCGGGGCTGCGATGGCCGCTACCGGGGCGGTCGCGCTGCATTTCGTTGGGGGCCTCACCACAGACGCCGACCCACCCGACAACGTCGAAACCCTCCAATTCGGATCGGAAAAACATGAATCGGAGTACGCGGAACTTTCATCGACCGAAGACACCGACCTCATCGTCTTTGGCTGTCCCCACTCCTCGGTCGACGAGATCGGGACGGTGGCCGACAGATTGGAGGGAGAAAGCCTCGAAAGAGACCTATGGGTCTGCACCAGTCGGTCGGTGAAATCACAGGCCGACCGGATGGGGTACACCGACACAATCGAGGACGCGGGCGGAATGGTTCTCAGCGACACTTGCAACGTCGTCGCTCCGATCGAGGAACTTGGCTACGAATCGACGGCGACCGATTCGGCAAAAGCCGCGAGTTACCTCCCTGGATTCGGGGACCAACTGGTTCACTTCGACGACAAACTCTCCTTGCTCGAGGAGGCGATCGAATAATGGTTCCAACCGATGATAATCCGACGGATGCAGAAGGGCGAACCATTGCTGAGGGTGTTGCCGAAGGGGAGGTGTTGGTTTCGCCGGAGCCGATCAGTTTCTACGGCGCTGTCGAGACGAAAACTGGCGAGTTTATCGAAGAAGACCACCACTTGACGGGGCAGAATATTGCGGGCAAAGTGCTCGTGTTCCCGAAGGGGAAGGGATCGACAGTCGGGTCGTATGTTATCTACGGCCTCGCACAAGAGGGAACGGCCCCCGCGGCGATCGTGAACCACGAAACCTTTT
>JAGXLJ010000232.1 GCA_018334775.1 Halodesulfurarchaeum sp. | reverse complement strand
AGAGTAATGGATCTGCATCCGATACTCGAAGCCCTCGGTGACCCCATGGATCATGTTCTCCACGTGGCTCTCGAAGGTCCCCATTGTGGCGTTCGTCTTGGCGTCCTCGGAATCGGTCTCGATCGTCACGGCCTCCCCGGTGACCTCGACGGTCACGTTGGGAAACCAGAGACGCCGGGTGACCGTTCCCTCTGGCCCCTCGACTGTGAGGTCAAAGCGGTCGGTCTCGGCCGAGACGGACTCGGGTAGTTGGATTTCGATTCGTGACATTGTCAGTACACGTACGCGATGAGCTGGCCACCGATGCCCTCGTCTCGGGCTTCGTAGTGGCTCATGATCCCCTGCGATGTCGTCACGATGAGCGTGCCGTAATCTCGAGCGGGTAGGAACTGTTTCTCCCATTTCTCGAGTTCGTCCACGCCGGACGAGTATCGCGGGTTCACGGGTCCACACTCGTTGATGGACCCCGTCAGTTCAACCTCGAACTGGCCGGCGCGGCCGTCATCGACGTATTCGAAGCCGCCGATGTACCCGCGGTCATAGAGGACCTCGAGTACCGCACCGATCTCGTTCGAGGCGGGCGTTACCGTATGTGTCAACTGTCCAACGCTCTCCGCGTTGTCGATACCCGAAAGCGCGTTGGCCAGTGGGTCGTCTGCCGTCATAGTTAGCTGTACTTCTTGAATCCCATATCGGGGGCAATCTCCCGGAAGCACTGGCGACACAGCCAGATGTCGTACTTCCCGACGAGGCCCTGTTCGCGGCCACATCGGCGACAGGTGTGTGTCTGTCCGGTCTCCTGGGTGTCTTGTTCGGCTTCGCTCATGAACTCACCTCGATGTCGAAGCGTTCCTCGAGGAACGCGATCGCGTCTGCCGTGTTCAGCCGGTGCTTCGACGGGATCTGGCGACTCGCCTGGGCGCGCTTGGAGACGCGATACCCGGGACGAACCAGGTTGACAGTCACGTCGAGACCGAAAATCCCCGTCGTCGGGTCGTACTCCTGACTCGGGAAGTCGGTGTGTTCCTCGATGCCAAAGCTCACGTTCCCCGTTTCGTCGAACTGACTGCGGGTTACGTTGGCAATCGGAAGCGCCCGTTCCAGGAAGTCCTCGGCGACGTCGCCGCGGACCGTGACTTTCGCCCCGATCGGGTCGCCCGCACGGATCCCGAACTCGGGTTCGGTCTTCTTCGCAGTGGTCCGAACCGGCTCTTGCCCGGTGATTTCCGTGAGAATCGTTTCAGCGAGTTGCAGGTCTTCCCCACCGTGACCGACGCCCATGTGGACGACGACCTTCTCGATCTGGGGCTCCCGCATTTCGTGGAAGTTCGAATCAGCACTCGCCATTAGTCCTCACCCTCCGTTGTGTCATCTGTCTCGTCCGATTCGTCTTCTTCCTCTGTCGACTCGTCCTCGGTCGTCTCCTCAGCTCCGGGAAGGGACGCGTCGTCGCCGACGAAGTTCTCGTCGATAACGACCACGTACTCCTCGACGGTCTCGAACGTATCCTCACTCCTGTCGACGATGACGGTGTTCGAGGCGCTTCCTGGAGTTACACTGATGTCCGCGACCTCGCCAATTTCGCCGGCGTGCTGGCCGGCGACGGCGGTAACGAGTGCGCCCTCACCGTATTCGAAGTGGGCGACGATCTCGTTTTCCTCGTTGTCGAGGACGATCGAATCCTTCCCACTAAACGTATCATCCTCGACGACGAGGTTGGCCCCATCGTGGAGGTTCAGCTGGGTTCGTCCACCGGACACTGTCGTCTTGTCGATGATCTTCCCGAGTTTCGAGCCGGCGTCGGCCTCGTCGAGCGGTGTGAGACCGAGTCGCCCGCCTTCGTCTGGGAAGACGCGGTAGTACTCGTCCCGTTCGGGGAATGCCAGGATGTCGAACATCCCGATCGGCCGGTTGCGGTCCTCGACGGTGTCGCCGTTGACAAGGACCCCACCTGAGTTCACCGCGTACGTGGCCTCCGTGGCGGTGTCGACGTACCCGAGCACGTCCCGAAGGACGATAACGAGTGGAACGCCGCTCTCGCCGTGGGGGCCGGCATTTGCCTTCGCGGTGAAGGTGGCGGTCTTGCGCTCGACCGGCCAGGATTTGGGAACCGAGAGTCGTTTTTGATGGTTGCTCATTCTGTGTCACCTTCCAAACGTGCTTGACGCACCGGGTCCTCCAGGTCGAGGTCCGTGATCCGCAGGTTGGAGGCGTCGAGCGGGCGGGGAACGTCCTCGCCCTCGACTGTCTCCTGGGTGACCTCTTCGACGTGGACGACGGCCTCCTTCAACTCGACGTTGAGGACTTCGCCTTCCTCCCCGGCGTAATCGCCGCGGAGCACCTCGACAGTGTCACCTGCGTTGACGTTCACGCTCCGCTTTCCGTACTCCTCGCGGAGGTCGTCGCTAAGCGTGGCCCGGACCTGGCGGTGTCGCTCGTGGAGCGACGCCCGTTCGGTTTCGATGCGCTGTTTTGACGGTTGTTCACTCATAACTATACGATCATGGTCGCTGTCGATGCGATGCTTCCGTACCGCTCGGCGACTTCGCGGGCGATGGGGCCTTTGATTTCCGTGCCCCGGGGATCGCCCATGTCATCGATGATGACGGCCGCGTTGTCTTCGAATTTCACGCGTGTCCCGTCCGGTCGTCGGATGGGTTTGCGCTGTCGAACGACGACGGCTTCGAGCACCTGACGGCGCATCTCCGGGGTCCCTTTGGTGACCGAAACGGTCACCGTGTCGCCCAGACCGGCCTTCGGGTGGCGGTTGTGCGTTCCTTGATAGCCGGTAACGCTGAGTACCTTGAGTTCGCGTGCACCTGTATTATCCGCACAGGTGATCAGCGACCCTTTCTCGAGGCCAGGGGTGACGTCAGCCTTGATGGCTTCCATCAGGCGTCACCTCCGTCGGTTTCGACGTCCACGACAACGTGGCTTTTCGTCTTCGAGAGCGGTCGAGTCTCTGCTATGTGGACCGTGTCGCCGACCTGGGTGTCGAGACACGCCGGGGCGTGAGCCGCGACGCGTGACCGACGCTTCATGTACCGATCGTATTTCGGTACGAACACGTCGTACTCCCGCTCGACGACAACGGTCTTCTCCATGTCCGTTGAGGCGACCGTACCCTCGATGATCTGACCGCGCACGGAAAGTGTTCCGTGGAACGGACAGTTGTCATCGGAGCAGGTGCCTTCCGGCTCTGTTACGTTCAATCCTATCGCCATTGTAATCGTCCTCCTGAAACGGTTCTGCGGGCGGGTCGTGAGAGCAGGTGCGTGCCATCCACCGTAACCTCT
>JAGXLJ010000231.1 GCA_018334775.1 Halodesulfurarchaeum sp. | reverse complement strand
AAGGACGCGAGAATAATCCAGGACGAGGTCATGACGATCGAGGGAATTGAAGAGGCCCATCCGACGTTCCTGCAGGAGCGACTGAAGTAAGGTTAGTGCTGTAGGTAGGCGTCCAATCGAGCGATTGCTTCTTGGATCTGTTCCGTACTGGTTGCAAATGAGGCCCGAAGCGTGTGCTCCGATTGGGTTCCGAAATCTGGGCCCGGTGTGAGCGCCACTCCGGCCTCTTCCAGGAGTCGATCGGCGACCGTAAAGGAATCGCCAGGGAGGGAACTCACGTCAAGAAGGAGATAGTACGCACCCGCTGGCGTATACCCCATCTCGAGTCCCAGATCTTCGACGGCGTCGAGCAGCAAGTCTCGTCGCCTGCGGTAGGTCCTTCGGATGTCATCCAGGTTGTCACCATCCCGAATCGCAGCTTCGGCTGCGTCTTGCACGTGGTTAGGGGCACAAATCAGGAAGTTCTGGACTAGGCGGTTCATCGCAGCGGTTTCCTCCGGTGGCGTGATGATCCATCCGAGGCGCCAACCGGTCATTCCGTAGCGCTTGGAAACGCCATCGAGGACAAAGGCTTCGTCCGTGTATTCAAGGACGGAATGGGCATCAGCGTCGAAATCAAGCCCGTGGTAGATCTCGTCTGAAATCAAGTGAGTGTCAGTTTGCGATGCGAGGTCGACGAGCCCTTCGATTGCAGTGGCGTCCATCACCGCGCCGGTCGGATTGGCCGGGGAGTTGATGAGCAAGCCCTGAGTGTCGGACCCCATTTTCGCTTCGAACTCTTGGAGTTGGGGTTGGAACCCGTTGTCAGGAGAAAGTGGGACTGTCAGGGTGTGACCCTCGGCTTGTCGCACGAAATTCGGATACGGCGCGTAGTACGGGTCGGTCAGGACGACCTCGCCGCCCGGGTCGACGACGTCGAGCATCACCATCAATAGCGCCGGTGAAGATCCCGGCGTGACGAGAATGCGGTCGAGAGGGACGTCCACTCCGTATTTCCGATCGTAGTACTCACTGATCGCCCGCCTGAGGCTTTCCTTTCCGCGGGCGTGGGTGTAATTTACGTTGCCGGCTGACAGCGAGTCGATCGCGGCTTCGGTTGCGACTGCCGGGGGTTCGAAATCGGGCTCGCCGACCTCCAGGTGGACGATGTCGTCGAGTTTCCCGGCTTTTTCGAGGACGTCCATCGCCGCAAAAGGCGTCGTCTCCATCGCTCGATTCGAGGGCATGCCCGTTCGGAAGACCGGGGCCCATATATGTCCGCTGTCATCCCGCCGGGAACCGACCGCGCCTCCAGGCCGATGTTACAGTGACAGTCCCGGATGCCAGTGATCGACCCCAGCTGCTGCTTTGCGTTGATCCATCTCCGCGAGCAGGTGCACGGCGAGCGTAGCCGTTTCAGCGGCTCGCGCGTCGCCTGTCGATTGAAACTCCCCGGTTTCGCGGTTGGCGTAGACTGAACAGATCGCTCCCGCTCGCAGGTCGTAAATCGAGCCCAGGGTGAGAATTGCGCTCGCTTCCATTTCGATGTTCTTCACGTTCGCTGCCTGGAGCTCCTCGACGAGCGAGTCGCTTCCGGCCGCTTCGAAGCCTTCGAACCCGGTTCGTCCCTGTCCGGCGTAGAAGCTATCGGCGCTCATGGTGAGTCCGACGTGATAGTCGTATCCCAACCGTTCGGCGGCCGCAATGAGGGCACTCGTGACCTCTCGGTCGGCGACGGCCGGGTACTCCTCGCGGACGTATTCGTCACTTGTTCCCTCTTGCCGGACTGCTCCACTGGTGATGACCAGATCGCCGATTTCCATATCGGGCTGAATTGCCCCGGTCGAGCCCACACGAATGAGCGTCTCGGCTCCTGCTCGGGCCAGTTCCTCGACCGCGATCGCGGCCGCCGGGCTTCCGATGCCGGTCGAGGTGACAGAAATCGGTGTCTCTTCAACGCTGCCGGTTACCGTGTGGTACTCTCGATGAAAGGCTTGCTCTTCAGCCTCGTCCCAAAAATCGGTGATCGTATCGACGCGATCTGGATTGCCGGGGAGGAGGACGGCCGGGGCCAGATCCGCTGGCCCGACCCCAATGTGATATTGGACCTCGTCGCTGGGATCCTCGCTGTCGTCTGCCATACTCAACCCATGGCGGAGGGATGTCAAAACACTTGGCCTGAATCCGGACCACCTCGGCGACACTGTCCAGACTTACTCGGTATGTTCGTGGATTTTGTCCCCGGTGAACGCGTGGGGCAGCAACTCATCGAGCAGATGGGACTCCGGTCCTCCAGGGTCATCCACCAGGACTCTGAACTTCTCATCGGCGAACTCAGCAAGGGTTTGCCGGCACATGCCACATGGCGTTACCCCATCGCTGGCATCAGAGGCAACGGCGATCCGCTTGAAGTTGGTGTGGCCAGCCATGATCGCCCGTGCGAGCGCAACTTCTTCGGCGTGGAGGCTATTCGAGAAGTTCGCGATCTCGATGTTCGCGCCGGTGAATGTGGTCCCGTCGCTGGTTTCGAGCGCTGCACCGACGGCGTACTCGGAGTAGGGAACGATCGCTTGGGAAACTGCCTTCCGGGCCTCGTCGAGAAGTTCGTCCATAGGCGGGCAACGACCCCTGGGGTGAAAAATCACTCCTCGCCGGATTCGTAATATTCGCCGGCGGCTTTCGGAAGCCGCGTGTGGCCGACCAGGGCCAACACGATGACGACTGAGATGTACGGGATCGTCCGCACGAGCGACTGGGGAATCGCAAAGACGTCACCCACCTGGAGCGCGATCTGCACGGCTTCCAGGCCGGCGAACAAGAGGGTCGAGAGCATTGCTCCAATCGGGTTGTAATTCCCGAACAGGTAGGCGACGATCGCGATGAATCCTTTCCCGTTCACCATGGTCGCCCCGTTTCCGATGAACTGCCCCAGCGAGAGTGACAGGGCTGCGCCACCGATTCCGGAAAGCACACCGGAGAGTAACACGGCGGCATACCGGACCCGGCTGACGTTCACCCCTGCCGTATCCAGTGCCTTTGGATTCTCGCCACTCGCGATCACCCAGCGACCGAACGACGTGCGGTTGAGGGTGTACCACGAGGCTGCAACGGCGACGAACATGAGATAGACGATCGGGGAGGCATCGAAGAGGGCCCCGAAGAAGGGGATTTCCGAGAGGTATGGGATCGTGAGGGTCCCCAGTGATTCGACACTGGACGTGTTCGGTCCGTCGTAAATGACCTGTGAGAGGAACGGCGCCAATCCCAGCGCGATGAGCCATACGGCCAACCCCGCGATTCTTTTTTCTTCTTTCTTCTC
>JAGXLJ010000230.1 GCA_018334775.1 Halodesulfurarchaeum sp. | reverse complement strand
GCATCTCTGGCGCCGGCGGCAGTTCCGTCGCATGCTGTATCTCACAGCGTTCCTCGGAGTTGTCGGCCTGACGTACTTCGTCTTTCTCGACTTCCTCGGGTTCTCGTTCGCGCAGTTGACTACCGACCGGGCAACCACCCAGATGGGGAAGTTCGTCGGCGGACTGTTCCCCCCGAACTTCGAGGACATGACGATCCACACGAAAGAAAGCGAGATCACCGGACTCGAGGCGCTCGTGACGAGTCTGACAGCCTGGGAGTTCGGGCTGCTGTGGGGTGTCATCCCGGGTATCTGGCCGACCCACATCATGGAGACGCTGACACAGGCGAACGCTGGGAACGGGAACGTGCTCGTCTCTGCGGCGTACACGACCGTCGCCGCCGGGTTCGCCGGGACCGTCCTCGGGTTCCCCCTCGCGCTCGTATTCGGCGTTCTTGGCTCCGAGCGGGTCATCCCGTTCCCGTTCAACTTCCTCTTCCGCGGGACGATGTCGACCATCCGGGCGATCCCCGCGATTGTCTGGACGCTTATTTATATCCCGATCTTCGGCATCAGCCCCGCCACGGGCGTGCTCGCGATCACGACCGACACGGTCGGCAATCTCGGCCGGCTGTTCACCGACGAACTCGAGGAGATCGAGGACGGTCCGATCGAGGCCGTGCGCTCGACCGGGAGCGGCCGCGTACAGGTCGTCGTCTTCGGCATGCTGAGTCAAGTGACAAACGCCTTCATCGCCTGGACGCTGTACATCCTGGAGATCAACACCCGAATCGCCATCACGCTGGGCGTCCTGGGTGTCGGCGGACTCGGGATGTACATCGACAACCAACTCGGGCTGCTCGATGCAGGCTATCAGAACGCGATGGCCGGGATTATCATGGTCGTGTTCATCGTGCTCTCAATAGAACTGGTTTCTTCGCGCATTCGCGCTCGACTCCGCCCGGGCGAGGAGACCGGCAAGAGTCTGCTTGACGTGCTCTTCGGCCTTACCAATCCCGGCAAGTGGATCGGACGAGTCGACGAGTGACGTGATTTTCGAGCGCAAGCCTCGCCCTTCAGGGCGGGGTTGAGCGGTAGGCCCGGCCCGACAGTCCACCGTCGATGGCAGGCCCGGGGTTCGACCGGAACACTTACTCTCCCATGCTAACTATGGTATACACGCATTGTGAAGAGTACCCGTCATGCTGCCTACGAACTCTACTACCACGTAGTATTCATCCCGAAGTACCGGGAGCAGCGTCTCACGGGTACGACCGCCGACCGGCTTCGGTCCATCTTCGCGGAAATCTGTGAGGACAAAGACCTCGAACTGGTGGAAGCCGAAATCATGCCCGACCACGTTCACTTGGTCATCGGCAGCCCGCCGAAGAACGCCCCCTCACTCATCGTCAACTGGGTGAAGGGCATTTCCGCGCGGTGGTACAATGAGCGGTCCGACGACCGTATCAAGTGGACGCGCTCGTACTACGTCGGGACTGCCGGCAGCGTCTCAAAAGACGCCGTCGAACAGTACATCCGCGAGCAGAAGGACAAGCAAGACGGGGAGTGGACCGCATGAGGCGCGTCAACTCCCTCACCGTCGTCCCGCGCTCCGACACCGACGAAGAACTGCTTCGCCGGCTGTTGGACGCCTCTGCTTCGCTGTGGAACCAACTCACCTACGAGCGCCGGCAGAACTTCACCGACCCGGACATCGACAAGTCGGTGTGGGAGACCGAGGACTACCGCAAGCAGTACGTCGGTGTCCTCGGAAGTGCCACCGCCCAACAGGTGATTCGCAAGAACACCGAAGCGTGGCGGTCGTTCTTCGCCCTGAAAGAGAAGGGGGAAGCCAACGGCCTGCCGGGCTACTGGGGAAACGAGGAAGAAGGACGGGAGTTGCGGACCTACATTCGCAACGACCAGTACACGCTCCGGTGGGGGGACCGTTCGACCATCGAAATCACGGTCGGCAGCGACCTCAAGGACGAGTACGACATGGGCTACCGCGAACGCCTCACACTCGACGTTCGTGGGAAGCCGAAGTGGTCGGGCGACCAAGGCCGGCTGGAACTGTACTACGACGAGTTAAGCGACCAATTCAGGGCCATTCAACCTGTCACCACGGACGATTTTCGACAGGACTCACCATTAGCCGACGAGACGGCTGCTCTGGATATTGGCGCAAACAACATCGTCGCCTGTACAACCACGACCGGCCAGCAATATCTCTACGAGGGGCGCGACCTCTTCGAGCGGTTCCGCGAGACAACGCGCCGAATCGCGGACCACCAATCGAAGGTGAAGAGCGAAGAAGGCCGGTACACGTCGAAGCGGATTCGACGGCTGTACCGCCGACGGACGCGACGGCGCGACCACGCCATGGACGCGCTTGCCCGCGACCTCTTCGAGCGACTGTACGAGGAGGGCGTTTCGACGGCCTACGTCGGCGACCTCACGGACGTACTGGAAACGCACTGGTCGGTGCGAGCGAACGCCAAGACACACAACTTCTGGGCGTTCCGCGCGTTCATCGACCGGCTGGCGTGTACCGCCGAGGAGTACGGTATCACCGTCGAAGTCCGCCCCGAAGCGTGGACCTCGCAGACGTGTCCGCAGTGTGGTTCGACGGAGGACACGACTCGGCATCAGGACACCCTCACCTGTTCGTGTGGCTTCGAGGGCCACGCGGACCTCACCGCGTCGAAGACGTTCCTCCGACGCAACGAAGCAGACGTACCACGGCCGATGGCACGGCCCGTATGCCTCAAGTGGGACGACCACCGATGGTCGGCGTCACCACGCGCTCACCGTCCCAACGAGGAGCATACACACCCGCAAGTTACCGCCGGGAACTCGGCGTAGCCGAACCCCCACGGTGGAATCCTCGCGCTTTAGCGCGGGGAGGATGTCAATACCATCCCTCGCCGGGCGGCGGATACTGCTCGACGGGCTCGCCTTTCTCTTTCACGACCTCCGGCTCCCTGTCGCTGGGTTCATCCTCGTTGATATCCTTCAGGATCGCATAGAAGCGCCACTCGTCGCCATAGTCGAACAGATAGCAGATCCGGTCGCGTTCGTCCAGATCCAACTGGCGGGCCATCTGGCCGACCGTCGTCTCGCCAGCGTCGTACTCTTCGCCACCCCGGAGCATCCCGCCTGGTGACTGTTCGATCTCGCCGGGCCGCTTGTACTGTACGTCGCTGTTCCAGTAGTCCTGGTCGGTGCCGAAAAACCACAGGTGGTCCTGGTTCAGTCCGACCGCGCTGTTCAGCACTGACTGGAACTCATCGAGCGTTCGATCCGTGCCAACGACCTTCC
>JAGXLJ010000229.1 GCA_018334775.1 Halodesulfurarchaeum sp. | reverse complement strand
ATGACGTCGGAAACGGGGAGTGATTCGCCAATGGAGTGGACGGCCACAAGCACCACGACCGGCATGAGGATGTTGATCGCGAGGATCGGCACCATCAGTGAGAGGTACTTCTCGACGACGATTTGAACCCTGGAGACCGGTGTCGCAAGCAGCAGGTCGATACGCCCCGACTCGATGTCATCAGCGATCAGTCCACCGCCGAGGTAGGTGAAATACAGTCCCAGCATGAGGATCCAGATGAACTGGTAGATCTCCGCGGCCAGAAAGCCCCCGATGGTGGTGATCGACTCGACCGCGAAAGCCGCCTGAAGGGATTCCGGCATTGACTGGGCATACTCCGTGAAAGCCTCACCACTCGCTTCGATCGAGGGGAACATCCAGACGAGGAGGAAGAGGTAGAAACTCACGATCACCAGCAAGGTTACCGTTCCCTTCACTCGCTGCCGTGCTTCGTACTTCATGATCTCCATCATACGGTCTCACCCGAGGACTGTCGCTCAGACATGGTCCTCACCGTAGTAATGCATAAAGACCTCCTCTAGTGGCGGTTCCTCGATTTCCATGTCAACGAGAGAGACATCGGTGAGCTCGGCGAGCAGTGCGTTGTAATCCCCGGTGAACGTAAACCGCGTGACGGTTCCGACCTGCTCGAATTCCACCACTCCGTCGAGTTCGAGGTCCGCCTGGGAAAGGGGTTCGTCGGTATGAATCCGGACCCGTTTTCCCCCTTTTCGTAAGAGCGATTCGATGTCTTCGAGGGCAACAAGGCGACCATCTCTGATGATCCCAACTCGATCACAGACCCGTCTGACCTCCCCCAGGACGTGTGAGGAGAAAAACACCGTCGTTCCAGCGTCTCGCTCCTCGCGGAGGAAACTGTTGAGCCGTTCCTGTTTGAGTGGGTCCAGACCACTCGTCGGTTCGTCCATGATGACCAGGTCTGGATCGTGCATGAACGTCTGGATCAGCCCCAACATCTGGCGATTGCCACTCGAATAGGTCCTGATCTTCCGATCCAGGGGTGGGTTGAAGAGTGACGTCATCTCTTCGAGCCTGGAGCCGCCTTTGAGGGCGGCCTGGTGGTCCAGAAAGGATCGACCGGTGACGGATTCGGTGAAGCTCAACTCGCCCGGAAGGTAGCCGATGTCCTTTCGAGCCTCACGCAACGCCTCGGCGTCGTGGATGTCAGCACCTAGCACCGCCGCCGTGCCGCTTGTCGGCGAGATGAATCCCAGCAACGTTCGAATCGTCGTCGTCTTTCCGGCCCCGTTTGGCCCCAGATATCCGAATACTTCCCCTTCCTTGACCTCGAAACTGAGGTCCTCGGTCGCGACGGTTTCCCCGAAGTGTTTCGTCAGGCCCTCGGTTTCGATGACTCCCATCTCGGTCACCTGTTGAGCCACCACCAGCCGCCTGCCAGAATCAGAATAACTACGACGGCGAGAACCGCGATCATCGTCGAACCGCCTGTGGCGTCACTTTCCCCATCAACGGTGATTGGGACCAGATGTGGCCCATCAACGACCGTTCGGTCCGCATTCGTCTCCGCGGTGAGATTCAGGCTGAGCGCATCGGTCGTCTCGACCCCATCATCTGGAGTGGTAACCTCGAATGTGACAATTGCTGAATCACCGGGGTCGAGTGCAGCGACATACGCGGTCGGTGATTGGCTCTGGTATGGGGGCGTTGCTGTCAGCTGCGCTCGGACATCTTCGAGAGCCAAAGGGCCGTCGTTCCTGATTCGGACGCGAAGTTCGTTGGAACTGTCGATGTCGAACGTGGCGTTCACCGGCTCGACGGAGAACAGGGGCTCAGACGTGGATAGGTCGGCCCAGACCGAGGTCGATTCGCTTCGGTCGGCCTGGGCGCCCTCGCCTTCGTATCTCACCTGGGCTTCGAATTGCTGTGGGGCCTGGTCGCTGCCGAAGAGACTGATATCGGCAGTCGCGGTCGCGGTGTCTCCCGGTTCGAGGGTCCCAACCGACGTCGCTCCGTCGAGGATGGTCACCCCTGGTGTCGAGGATCGCAGGAGAACGACTGCGTTTTGGATCGGGGTCTCGCCTTCATAGGTAACCTGGGCTGAAAGGACGGCCTCGGGTCCGTGGTGGGTCACGGAGACGTCACTGTATGCAAACGCGTCGATAGCTGTGACCGGAACCCCGATTTCCTGGGGACCGGACGTGGTTTCGATTCCAGCGGGGTGTTCGAAGGCGACCGTGGCTTGGACTGGGTACTCCCCGGCCTGGACGGACGTCGCTGCACCGATCTCGGTGTGAACCGTTTTCGTTTCGCCGGCTGCCCAGTCACCCAGCATTTGTGCAGTCGCCTGACCACCATCAAGAGTCAGACTTGAGCCAGCCGATTCGAGTTGGAGACGTGCATTCGAAATGCCCGTCTCCCCGCTGTTTTCGAACGTCAGTGAAACAGTCCCGGTTTCACCGGGGGACACGTCTCCTGACACCGAATCCACGGTGATTCGTGGCTCGGCCGCTGGGGCGATTCCGATGGACCGAGCCGGGGCCTCGGTCGTGATCCCATTCGAGTTCTGGTAGGTCGGTTGTATTGTCAGGTCGTATTCCCTTGCCAGCGCTGTCTCGGTGGCTGTGACGGCAAATGTGGCCTCCGCCGTCGCTCCGGATTCCAGCGTCCCGAGGAAGGCCGATTCGGTCGCAACATTACCGACTGTCAGCGCCGCATTCGACGAACTGAGCGATATCCGGGTGTCTGTTGCCGATTGTGCTCCGTCGTTCGAAAGCGCGACTGTCACGATGCCGGTTTCCTGGGTGTGAAGATCGACGGTGGTGGACTCGATGGAGAAAATGGGGCGCTCCGGAACGGTGACTGTTGCTGTGACAGTTGTCTCCTCGCGTTCGTCACCGTCGTACTCATAGGTTACATCGAGTGGAAGCTGGTAGGTTCCCCCTGGTGCATCAGTGGGGACCTCGATTTGGAAGGTACCGGTCGCGGATTGCCCGTCCGCGAGCTGTCCAAGTGCTTGTTCTCCCGAAAGAACCTCGATCGGTGTCGAACCACTTCTGGCGGTTACCTTGACGTTCGACGCTTGTTTCACCTGGTCGTCCACGTCTTCGGCATCATTCGTTATAGTCACTGTAAGGGGCTGCTGGGCGCCTGGCTGGAGTTCCGGTTCCGGCACGCTGGTCTCGAATCGGGGATCTTCGGCGGCCGAGACTGGCAGCGCGAACAAACTGGCGACGAGCACGAGAATCAGGAACACGCCAAATGTGCGTCGTCGCCAGGATGGTGAAAAAGGTGAAACGGGACGACTTGACATGTATGCACCATCCCC
>JAGXLJ010000228.1 GCA_018334775.1 Halodesulfurarchaeum sp. | reverse complement strand
GAGAGTGCCTCGCATTAGCGGGGGGCCAAGTGCAGACCGAGGGGTGCAATCGGAAGTACACGCAGGGTCCGTCCCGGTGGAACCCGAGACCATCCTGTCGACGTCTGCAACTGGTGGTTCGCCGCCACCATTCATTCCGGTCATTCATTACAACTGATGAGCGACAGCCGCGTCGCTCGTCCGATTTCCGTTTTCGAAGAGCAACTGCCGTTTCTCATATTTCGATCCCGATGAGTGGAAACACCGGCGTGCAGAGGTATGCAGTATCCACACCGACCCGGCCCTGTATTTAACCCGAGACACACGACCGCATAGCGGATTCAGACCCCGCCCAAAGCCGCCCCACCCGGAAGCGGTTTCCTTGCGGCAAAAATCGCACACCTACTGGGAAGGGATACACATATATGTGGGGCAGTATTGTCTGTCATTGTATGACACGCAACACAAGCAGACGGCGGTTCATCCAGGCAGCGGGTGGCGCGTCAATCGTTGCCCTGGCTGGGTGTGCCGGAAATGGCGACGGAGACGACGGCGAAGGGACGACCACTGAGGAGGAGGCGGCCACGGCCCTCTCATGGCACGCGGGAGGCACAGGCGGGACCTACTACCCGCTTTCGAACGAGTTCAAGACGGTCGTCGAGGGCAACTCCGAGTTCAGCCTTAACGTTCAATCCACGGGCGCCAGCGTTGAAAACGTCGGCAGTCTCCAGAACGGCGAGGCCGACTTCGCGCTGATTCAGAACGACGTGGCGTACTTCGCGAAGAACGGCACCGGGATCGAGGCCTTCGAAGGGAACGCTGTCGAGAACCTTCGCGGGGTCGCGACGCTGTACCCCGAGACGATCACACTGGTTACACTCGCGGACAGCGGGATTTCGGAATTGTCGGACCTCGAAGGCGCCACGATCAACACCGGTGACCTCGGTTCGGGGACGCAGGTCAACGCGCTCCAGATCCTAGAGGCTGCTGGCATCGAGGACTTCGACGAGCAGAACGCCTCATTCTCGCAAGCGGCCGACCAGTTGCGTGACGGCGACGTGGACGCATCCTTCGTCGTTGGCGGCTACCCTGTCGGTGCGATCGAGGACCTCGCGAACACGAACGATATCCACATCGTTCCGATCGCCGGCGACGACCGCACGGCAGCAAAGGATGCCGCATCGTGGTTCGCCGACGATACGATCCCCGGTGGAACCTACACGGGCGTCGACGAGGATGTCGAAACCATCTCCGTGCAGGCGATGATCGCGACGCGGGCGGAACTTCCCGCGGAGTCCGTCGAAAGCGTAACCGCAGCCATCTTCGACAACCTGGACGAGCTGACAACGAAGACCGACTTCATCAGCGTGGACACCGCCCAGGACGGCATGCCCATCGACCTGCACGAGGGCGCGTCGGCCTACTTCGGCTAATCGGGCGCATTGAAGTCCATTCTCGCGCATGCGAATTCCTGACTGGCCGGTTCACCGATGGTTCTTGATTGCCGTGGTGCTTTTCGCAGCGATCGGACTCGCCGGCGCGACCGCAGGGGGCCAGTCGCTGGTGGTCGAACGTGTGGATACGGGAGAGACGATTATCGAGACCCCAGTTTCGAATGGGTCGATCGTCGCGCTGGAATACACCCACAGCGTCGAGAAGACCCGGGTGTATGACGAGTACACCGTCGTGGACTCGACCCTTGAGAACACGCGGATGGAGTTCGAATCCTACGGGTGGGGCCTGCCCGCGGGGGCAAACGTCACTCGGGAGGATGGCGTCTTCGTCTTCGACCCGGCAGGTGAATACGACCAATTCATCGTCAAGCCCGGACGGGTCGCTAACCATACCTTGCACGTTGATGAGACACAGTACGATCTGGTTGAACGAAGCGATGCAAATTCGGTGATTATTCGAGTGACCAGATCCTCGCCACTAACAAGACTGCGAGAGTGTCTGAGGATCCGATGACTGAAAGCGAGATCACCGCCGACGCGGAAACGGTCCCCGACAGCGACGAGCTCATCCAAAAACTTCAGCGAAAGCGATCGGCAACGGGGTGGCTCGGTGTGTTTGTTGCAACTGTGGGGATCTCGTTTTCGATCTTTCAGCTCATGCTCGCGGCAAAGAGCTTCTACTGGGACCTCCCGTTGCCGATCGTCGGGGAGGTTCGACTCGTCGGACTCCAGTTACTCCAGGCGAACGCGGTCCACGTGAGTTTCGCCCTGATGTTGACGTTTCTCCTCTATCCGCCGACGACGGGGGATGGGATTATCGTCAACTCATTTGGCCGCCTCTATTCGTTGCTGGACGATCATGTGGGGGGAAGCAATACGATTGGACGTTTCTTTGCGCGACTCAGAAATGTAATCCGATGGGCCATGTACGATACCGAGCAGGAACGGCTGACGCCGGTCGACGTGGTCTTGATCGTCATCTCCTTTCTCGCTGCCCTGTACTTCCTCACGGAGTTTCAGGAGATCAATAACTTGCGCTTGTTCGGGCTCACCGAGGGCCGGCCGTTTTACGAAGTGCTGCCCTTCGCCCCAGTTTTCGATGCCCTTCCGGTTTTGGAAACAGCCGTCACCGCCATTCCAGGGACCGAGGTCTCGTATGCGTTCGTCCTCGGGATTGTCGGGGTTTTGCTGGTCCTTGAGGCTACTCGCAGAACGATCGGGCTTCCCTTGATGCTCATCGTGGGAGCGTTTATCGTGTACGCGCGGTGGGGCTACATGATCCCCGGCGACGTGCCCTACGTGGGTATCCTTTCGATCCCAGAACTCTCCTGGCAATCGATCGTCCAGAACCTGTGGTACAATACCGAAAACGGGGTCTTCGGGATTCCGGTGACGGTCTCGGTCCAGTTCATCTACATCTTCATCCTCTTTGGCGCGTTCCTGGAGAAAAGTGGGGCTGGCCAGTGGTTCATCGACCTGGCGTATGCGGGCACGGGGACCCGAACTGGTGGACCAGCCAAAGCCTCCATCCTCGCAAGTGGGTTTATGGGCACGATCTCCGGGTCGTCGATCGCCAATACGGTCACGACCGGCACGTTCACGATCCCACTGATGAAGCGGTCGGGATACGACCCAGAGTTCTCCGGAGCGGTCGAATCAGCGGCCTCCTCCGGTGGGCAGATTCTGCCTCCGGTCATGGGTGCAGCGGCGTTCCTCATCGTTCAGTACACCGCAACGCCATTCGCGGACGTCATCGTCGTGGCGACAATCCCTGCGATCGTGTTTTTCTTTGGGGTCTGGGTAATGGTCCACCTGAAAGCCGTCCAGACCGGGATCGGTGGGCTCGATACGAGTGAAATCGTCAACGTGGGGGACCATCTCCGCAGGGGCTGGTTTT
>JAGXLJ010000227.1 GCA_018334775.1 Halodesulfurarchaeum sp. | reverse complement strand
AATCAAACAGTATTTGGGATGACGTTCGTCGGAATGGCGATGGCTCTCGAGGAGGTAACCTTGGTCATTGCACCGGTTCGATAATGGCGGCCGAGCATCGCCGTGGGAAATATTATTGGGAGTTTGATTTTCTTCGCAACGGGGAATATCGGTCTGCTCGCGGTTACGGAAGTACAAGGAGAAAGCCTCGCGCTTTAGCGCGGGGAGGATGTCAATGGCCGGCCTTTTTCCTCGCTACAATTCTGATGGGACTGTTCCTCTTTCGAGGTCGGATCAAACGATTTGAGGCGATCGTATTGTCACTCCTCTATGGGGCGTTCTGGATCCTGAGTTACGTCTTCATCTACAAACTCGAGCGTTCGTCTCCGCTTAGGCAGCCAATTCCTCGAAGGCCCGTTCGAGCCGACCTTTCACTTCTTCTGCAATCTCGTCCAGCGCTGGATTCTCTGGAATTTCAAGGAGTTGCTCCGGATCGACGGCACTCACGACCACTTCACCGTCTGCGGACTCGTACACGACCACGTTACACGGGAGGAGTGCGCCTAATTCGGTTTCAGCAGATATTCCTTCGTGGGCCAATGGCGGATTACAGGCTCCAAGAATCCGGTATTGGTCCATTTCCACGTCCAGTTTTTGCTGAAACGTCGATTGGACGTCGATATCCGACAGGATTCCAAATCCTTCGGCTTCGAGGGCATTCGTAAGGTCAGTGAGTGCGTCTTCAAACGATGCATCGAGGGTCGTGGTGATTGTGTACGTCATGGTTGAGATGGTATTGCTGTGATATGCGGCGGTTTCCGTTCCCGAGGTGACCCGGTATTGGGTATGTCTCGCCCGGCGCCCGCTCCAGGTTCGATAGGGGATCGAGGGGGAACGGCCCTTCATTGATTGAGGGTGCAATTTTGGCTTGGTCCCAGGGAAGGTGGCGATTTTTCACTCCGTCGTTTGGTAACACCTCCTCGATCGTCTCGAAAATCGCCTCCTGCGAACGTCCCTGGTGCCATCATCTATTTCACCCATCACTTTCGGACAGGAGTGGTCTGAGAGTACCGTTCCCTCCTCGCTGGTGACTTCTTCGGTCGTGCCATTGGTGGGCATTTGGGTAAATAGGGTGCTTGCCGCTAATACAATACTACGAAATACCCCCACCAATTCGAGGAATCAAACCAGACGGGTGCTCGATGCGAACACGGTCGACCCGAGAGCCTCGATGATCCAAACAGGTTTGAAGAAATGAGTGGGCTATTGGAGGTCGGAAATCACCGCTTCAACTGCCTCAATAGGAACATCATACGTCTCTGCTATCTCTTGCACCCTTGCTGGCGAGATGGGCTTTTTGGACGGGTCTCGGTCGCGTTCAGGAGATTTCGGGGCGTCGGTACGGATCGGATCAAGTGAGCCCTGGCTCACGTCTAGCGATACTGCGTCCCACCGACTGTAGTGACCCATGGTGTCAAAATACGCCTTTGTGGCCCGCCGCTCGTCCCGGTCGAACTCGGCCGTGAGAAGTCCTTCCTCGTCAATCAGCGGTCCAGCTTTGACAATTCCGGCTGGATTGACGAGCATACTCCCCCCAGCACCGACGTTGAATCCGAGTTCGTCCTCGGAAAACCCGTCCGGGAGGTCCTCGTCCATGTACGCCGACGCGGAGACGACAAACGACTGGGTCTCGAAGGCGTACTCTCGAACGGCCGGATAGATGTCACAGGTTTCGATCGCTTCGGTGTCTGTGGCGCGGGTTTTATTCCCGGGATGGGTGTGTTGTTCCCAGAATCCAGGCCAGACGGCTGCATGAATCTCCTCACCTTTGGCCTGTAAGGCGGCCTTTGAGAGACTCATGTGATTTTCATAGCAGATGAGTCCGCCCAATTGGCCGATGTCCGTTTCATACGTTTCAAGGCTTGATGGGTCCCCTCGGCCCCAGATGGCACGTTCCTCGTGAGTCGGCATCAGTTTTCGATGGCGGCCCATGAGATCTCCATTGCTGTCGAAATAGAAAAGGGAATTATACACCGTCTCGCTGCCGTGTCTGTCGCTGAGTTCGTTCGTTCCCAGAACCAGATTGAGGTCGGCGTCAGCAACTGCGTCACCGATAGTGTCAATCGCCTCGTCGTCGACGTGGAGGCTGTTTTTCTGGAGATCGACCATCAACTCCGTCCATCGGGGAATAGAGACGCTCCCTCGCCAGTAGGGGTATCCTGGAAAATACGTTTCCGGGAACACCACGAGGTCGGCCCCCGCAGCACCTGCGCGTTCGATCCACTCGCAGGTTTTATCGAGTGTTCCTTCTTTATCGTGGTACACCGGCTCGACCTGTGCCGCGGCAAGGGTGAACGTTTCTCTGGACATGGGGTTGTATAGGAGGGGGGGAAGAAAATTTATCGGGTGTTGCGAAGTCACTCCTCTGTATACACGGATTTTCCCGACCGCGCCCAACGCCCGGACGGCTGAGACTCGAGTGGTGTCCCAGTAATTGGTGGCAAATCGCCCCATATTGTAGTTAATCGGTCGAAAAGATAGCGAAAGTCGGGTTAAGCCCGTCCGAAGTCGGGTTCAGGGCTTGCACCCGTTTTATGCCCCCACCAGGTACCCTGAAATGCAATGATCGAAGCAGACCCACTCACGATAGCAACGATCGCGAATGACACAGCACAGATAGTCTTGCAGGCCGGTCCGCCTACCGACCTGCCCGCACAGGTCCCAGACTTCGTCAGCAGCATCCTCGAGACAGTCCGAAGCTCCGCTGGCGAGGGCGGGCTGGGTGAGATAATCAGCGGACTGACCCCTGGTGGAAGTGAGGCTGCTGAGGGTACCGGCAAAGCTGCAGAAGGTGCACAGAAGGCTGCAGGCGCTGGTATCGAAAACACGTTCAATTAAATCAGTCATCTGCCCGTCCCTGCTGACGTTCTCCATGAACCACCTGACTGATGAATAGCAGGCCACCAACGTGCGGACCCAGTGTTAGGATGGCAATCGAGAAAATGGGGTGCCGTATTAGGGTTTTACTGCAAATCGAAAATCCGACGAGTCGTATCGGAATGTGCGAACCGATTTCATGTCGGTTATTCTGCAAGCAGTATCCGACTGGTCCAGTATGCCTCCGATAACACCAGAGTCGTCCGTGTCTTCTTTTACCGATTGCGTGCCATATCTAAACATGACATATCTGGTCCCATTCGATGGGTCGGAGTTATCAGAAGCGGCCCTTTTCAAAGCCCGGCTTCACACTATTGCATTGTCCGACGCACCGCCACCGATCCAAGACGAAATCCTTCGGGAAAAACCCCTCAATATCGTAGCCGTAACTGTCAGAAAGGAAAGAGAAAGGGAGGAGAGA
>JAGXLJ010000226.1 GCA_018334775.1 Halodesulfurarchaeum sp. | reverse complement strand
AATGAGGCTGTCATCGTCCCGGTAGTAGTACGGTCCGAGTTCGGTTTCGAGAAACTGATGGACGTCGCTCCCGCTTTCCATATCCCAGGCCGCCTGCAGTTCGCTGTTTTTGGTGGGCTCGCGCTCAAGGATATCCGCGAGCCGTGACCGAGCCGTCTCGGAGAGGGGCATAGTAGGGGAATTTTCCCCGGGACACTTCCGCTTTCTGACTCACCTTCAGGACCCGAACAACGACTTGGTCTCAGATAAGGACTCCTCGACCTGCGTGTACACCAGTCCGAAAGCGATTACCGAAAGAACCGTTCCCGCAATGAAGGGGACCTGAAATCCGAATCGTTCCAGGAACCCCGCCGAAAGGGGGCCGATTGCGACACCGAGCCCGAAGGACATCGTCAACACCGAAAGCGTCGTCCCTGATTCGCCTTCACGGGCCAAATCACCGGCAAGGGCAAGGGAGGGAGCGAACACCAAAGCGACGGCAATCCCTTGAAAAAGTCGGGCCAGCGTCATTAACAGTGGAGACATCACGTAGCCCTGAAGCAGCGTGGTCGGAGCGAGAATGAAAAATCCCAAGATCAGGAACGGACGCCTCCCGTAGCCGTCACTTGCCCGCCCAACCGGGATTTGAAAGACGATGTTCGCAATCGTGACGGCCCCGAACTGCAACCCGAAGAAGACTGTCGATTGGTCCAATCTCGTGTTTATCTGGGGCTCGAGGGCGGCGAAGAGTGCGATAGTGATCCCCATTGCGATGGTTCCCAACCCCAACGTAAACACCGGGTCAAGCAGTTTCCCAGGTGGGCCCCGAACGGCTATCGAAAGGTCCTCGCCCGCACTGGCCCTGGTTTCGGCCGGATCGGAAACGAACAGGTACACGAGCAGAAAACTGACGAAGGCACCGGCGACGGCCACGGCAAACGCCGCGTCGAAGCCCCAAATTTCGACGACGACCCCCGCGATTATCGGGCCGAATCCGAAGCCGATCAGTCGAAAGGTGTTGTACACCCCGAAGTTCCCGCCCCGGGTCTGGTTACCCGTCGCGAGCTCGTTGACGAGCGCGACTGTCGCTGGAATCGTCACGGCAGCGCCGATTCCCTGGAGCGCCCGGAAGAAGATGACCCAACGATACTCCGAGATGAAGACATAGCCACCACTTCCGATGCCAAGGATGGCCAACCCGATGAGAATGAAGAGTTTACGCTTGCCGGCCCGATCCGAAAGCCGGCCAGTGAGCGGTTGATTGAAACTATTGAGAAAGCCGAAGATCGAGAGTGCGACACCGATCAACAGCGATTCGGTGATCGTGATCGAGAGGATCGGAACTTGCGTACCGAGAAGGCCTTCGATGTGGATCTGCCCGGAGGCGATATAGAGGGGCAGCACGACGATGAGAAAGGAATTCCCGAGCGCATCCGCCATCCGTGCAAACGCAAGGACGAGGACTCGTCGATCGGTGCCGAGAAACGCCATCTGTGTTCGTTGTTTCTGCCTCTCCGACTTGCCAGTTTGGATAATGGCGCGAATGCACCTGGAGGAACCCCTGACCCAACGCGCTTAAGCGCCGGACTCGACAACGGGCGTACAATGGAGTTCTGTGACGAATGTGGCTCGATGATGCAAGCCGAAGACGGACTCTGGGTCTGTACGAGCTGTGGCCACAAACAGCCAAAGGACCCAGAGGCGAATTACGTGGTCTCGGAGGAACAGGAGGTCAGTGAAATCATCGAAACAAGTTCCGGTGGTGAAACAGGGTTGCCGAAAACTGATGCCGTCTGTCCCGACTGTGGGAACGACACGGCCTACTGGTATATGCAACAGATCCGGGCCGCCGACGAGTCAGAAACCCGCTTTTTCGTCTGTACGGCGTGTGAACACAGTTGGCGTGAAGACGACCACTGAACTACGGTAGTCGTCCGATCGTGAGATATCCCGTATGGCCGACTCCGGCAGTCTGTGGCCTGGACCCACGGTCGTCGAAGTCCATTCGACGCTGAATGGTTTCCCGCGTGGTGACATCAGTGATACCTGCCTCTTCTGCAGCGTCCGCGACAGCCCGAGCGGCTTCGATGAACGGCGAATAGACGGCAACAAATCCGCCAGAAACGAGCAGCTCCGGCGCCCCAGCGACGACCTCTGGTGCGTCTTCGGTATCGAGTGTGAGCACGTCAAACCCGGAGAGTGCGTCCATCTCAACTGTCAGGTCCCCTGTTCTGACGTCCACACGATCCGCCACGTCAGCCAGTTCCATGTTCTCCCTGGCGACCTCGGCAAACTCAGGCTTTCGTTCGTACGTTGTCACCTCGGCATGCATCCGGCCGAGATAGGCCGCGAGCACGCCGGTTCCCGTTCCGGCATCGAGAACTCGATCGCCGGCGGAGACACCCGTATGGCCCACCAGTAACCCGATGTCTTTTGGCATCATTGGCGCTCCTGTTCGCTCGAGGTGGGCGAACAGGTCCGGCCCCCTGAGCGCGCGGACCCCGAACGGCTCCCCGAGATGTGTCTCGATTGTCTCTCCAGGCTCGATGTCTTCTGGGACATCGATGACACCCAGATCGGTGTGCAACTCCGCACCCGGTTCGACCAGGAATTCCCGGTCGGCGCGAACGAGCAGGATCACTCCAGCGAGTCGATGGCGGCCGCGAGGTCGCCGTCGGCCGCCTCGATCGCCTCACGTGCCTCCGCCTCCGGGACGCCGGTTCGTTGCACAACGATCTCGACATCAGCGTCTGGAATGGAGGACTCCCCCGACGATTCGGTGTCCGCACCCTCGGGTTTGGGTTCCTCGGCCGTGACGGTCTCGGCATCGCCGACGACCTGGTAGGTCTCTTCGCCGCGAGCGTCCATCTTGGTCACCTCGGGGTCACCAAAGACCAGTTGGGTGCCGTCCGCGAGGGTGATCATTACCTCCGTGGCATCGAGTTCGTCCATATCGATCCCCATCTGTTCCATCATCTGTTCCATCTTCTTTGGGTTCATGCCGCCGCCTCCGAACATACTCGACGGTTGGAACCCGAGGAGAAAAGCGTGGCGTTTGGACCGCTTTCACTCGCACGCGGCTTCACGGACCTTCACAGCCATCCCAGTCTCGAAATCCAGCATCGAGGTGGCGTCGAGTTCGGCCCGCCCAACGGCGATCAAAGCACCATCCCGGTGTTCGATGAGGACCTCGTCGCCGGCCCGAACCGCCTCGTCGACCGCTTTCACGAACTTCGCAAAGACGTTTTTCCCGTCCCTGACAAAGGGTTTGCTTTCGTCACCGACTATCACCCGATAGGCTGCTGGGTCCAGGACCGTGGCGAGTTGTCGCCCGCCTTCCAGACCCAGTGTAAATCCTTCTC
>JAGXLJ010000225.1 GCA_018334775.1 Halodesulfurarchaeum sp. | reverse complement strand
TGTGCTCTTCCGATCTGGAAGTGAGTAATTCCCGTCGCCGGGCCGTGCTCGCCATCCTCTGGCGTCAACCCGAACCAGTGACGCTCCGCGAGGTCTCCGAGGAAATCGCGACAAGAGAGACAGGAGAGCGTCCTGCGCCCCGTGCCCTCCGGGAGAGCGTCTACAACGCACTTCACCAGACCCACCTGCCGAAACTCGACGCGCTGGGACTGGTTCGCTACGACAAGCATCGAAAGATCGTCGAAGCACAACCAGCCGCCGGTCAACTCGGCCGCTACATGGACGTGACGACGCGAATGGGAATCTCCTGGGGCGAATATTACCGGGCGCTCGGCGTGACTGGACTGTTCGTCACCGTCGCCTCGCTCGCTGGGGCTCCCGGATTCAGTGCGATAGATCCGCTGCTGCCGGCGACCGCCTTTCTCGGAATCTTCGCGCTTTCGACCGGCTATCAACTCGCGTCCGCTCCGATCGGATGGGGGCCAAAGCTCGCTCATCACGTCGCCTCGCTGCGTGGGCGATTCGGGTTCAGACTTCCATATATCGGGTTCGGCCCTCCTTAGATGGCGTCCGGGACCGACCGAGCATTGATTTCGAACAGCCGGGCGACACATCCAGTACAGGAAGCAGTGATAACATGATAGTCGCGACAGCACGATTCCACGAGTTCGGTACCGAGTTCGATCACACCTCCACAAACCGGACAGTTATCCAGACAGACCCGAATCGCCGCGAAGGACTGGTTTCGCTCCGGAAGCGACAGGTGGGCCCACTCGTCGGTCCAGGATGCGAGCAGTTCGTCTGCTGCGAGGTCGATCACGAATGCGACGCGTGACTCCCACCGACCGACGGAATGATCGTCGACGAAGACAGTCCACACCGGACCGTTTCCGTCGAATGTGACGCGATCGGGGTTCACGTCAAACAACGCCCCAGCCCCATCGACCGACGCCGAATCGTCGATTTCAGCCGCAACCTGGGCCAATCGAGTTTCGAAACTGGGCGCTACTGCGAGATCACCATCGCCCGATTCCAGCACCCCGACGCGACATAGAAACGCGTCGACGTCGAAGAACGATCCCTCGAACTCGGGTGGTGATTTGCCGAACCACGAGAGCAGCCACGGTGGAAAATACCGATGCGTCACCGTCGGCGTTCCAGGGATTAAATATCCCCGCAACCAGATTGCACCGAATGCGATCACGCCCACGACGATCGCCCCCCACCGGGAGACAAAGGCCGTTACCGTAACGAGCCCAAGCGCGATCGCACTATTCAGAACTGTACACGGTGTGCATCGATTTTCACCGACGTACGCCGGTTTCCGGAACCGCGAAAGGCCGGTAGCCCGGATAGACCCCATCATCTACCCATTTCGCTCCCGGATCCTATAGGTATGAAAACCGTACCTGCGACACTTCGTCTATGACGACTGGCAGGCGCCCATTACTGTAAGGCATCCAACTTGTAGTGGAATCATAATACATATTCATGGTATGTTGAACCAAACCAATAATATGCAAGAGAAACATCCCCGGGGCCAGTTGGGTAGTACAACTGGGCCCAATTCAAATGGGGCGGATGGGGAACCAATCAATGTTGGTGCGCCACCGCTCACAACGGAGGAGATTTTCCATATTCTCAGCAACCGGCGTCGTCGCTTCGCGCTCCACTATCTCGATCAGGTTGAGGATCCGGTGACGATTCGGGACCTCTCCGAACAGATCGCCGCCTGGGAGCACGACATCGACCGCAGCGCCGTCACCCCGAAACAACGGAAACGAACTTACACGGCACTTCATCAGGGCCATTTGCCGAAATTGGATCGGCTCGGAGTCATCGAATACGACAACGAACGGGGCATCGTCGCCCCTTCCGAGCACGTCAAGGACTTCGACGTATACCTCCACGACGTCCCGCAGGACGATATCCCCTGGGACGAGTTCACTCTCGGCTTCGGGGCGGTTTTGAGCGCACTCGTGTTCGTCGGCTGGCTCAGTATTCCGCCATTCGGCGGGGTTGATGGATTCCTCTATGCGGCGTTCGCTGCACTCTCGATCACGGTGTTGGGCGGGTACCGCGTGCTGACGGACACCAAAACGCACCTCGGACGGACGGCAGCTCCCACAGAGATAACCCCACCGAACGAATTTGATTTATATGAGTAATCGATCAGCGATATCGGGTCGCAACCCAATCGATGAGTATGCCGTAGGCCAATCCGGCAAAGAAACTCGGCCAATCGCGGAACTCACTCGTGAAGGTGATCGACGCGGTCACCAACAGCCCCAGCACAAAGCCCCTGACCAGGACGTTATATTTGGAATCGATGAATCGAAGCCCGCCCGCCAATCCGATGACAAGGCCCATAATGACCCGGTTGTACCACATGGCGAAAAGATACAGTTTGTTACCCTCGAAGCCGATCCGGAGCCCCACTCCGATGATGCAGAAAACACCCAGAAACGCCCCCATGAGGACGCCAATGGCGAGTCGTTTGTTCATATTGATTTATTTGTTGGATCGACAATCAATATTTGGGTCCGCAACCTTGGGTTACCAATTACTTGATAAAAAAGCGTTGGATTTTCGAGAACTGGGCATTTGGCGTCGCCTCGATGCTCCGCGACCTTCCGGGTATTGCAATCGGGTCAGCGTTGGGGTCAGGGCTTTTCCTGGTCGGCATTGCGGTTGCGATTGGCGGGTTCCTGACCCCGTTTGAAACCGATGTCGACCACGATTACCTGACTCCTCGTCCTTTCGCCATTGGTCTTGCTCGGGTTCCTCTGGAATGGATTGCTGTCCCGTTTCGATGGGATCGCACTGATGGTGGTGTTCGGACTCATCCTCTGGTACCTGTACCGAGAAGAGCGGGAGGGAAGAGAGACCTTTCGGGACGAAGAAGCTGAGGAGGCTGTTGAGGTAGTCGAAGCCGAAGGTCACAGTTGGTGGTACTATCTCGGTCTCTCAGGGGTGTTCGTCATCGGCCTCATTATTGGCTCGGAGTTGGCGGTTCGTGGAGCCCGGGGGCTCGTAACCGCATTCAGCCTCAATCAAACAGTATTCGGGATGACGTTCGTCGGAATAGCGATGGCTCTCGAGGAGGTAACCTTGGTCATTGCACCGGTTCGATAATGGCGGCCGAGCATCGCCGTGGGAAATATTATTGGGAGTTTGATTTTCTTCGCAACGGGGAATATCGGTCTGCTCTCGGTTACGGAAGTACAAGGAAAAAGCCTCGCGCTTTAGCGCGGGGAGGATGTCAATGGCCGCCCTTTTCCTCGCTACAATTCTGATGGGACTGTTCCTCTTTCGAGGTCGGATCAAACGATTTGAGGCGAT
>JAGXLJ010000007.1 GCA_018334775.1 Halodesulfurarchaeum sp. | reverse complement strand
GGTGAGGCGATTTAACGGCGACGCGTTTGCCGTATACGAAAAAGCGGAGAAAGGCGTTCGAAAAAAGATGTGCTGGCGAGATTCTTATTCGACTGCGGTGACAATTCCGAATGCGCAAGAGGCCTACGTTAGCGGAGACGGGGGTGAAACCGTCGAAGAGGTCTTTACAGCGTTTACAGACCGGGACATCGCGACGGAAGGAAGTCAAACCGTTAGCGAGGAGGCGAAAAAGGACCTCGAAGCCCTTGGATATATGTGAAAAATCCAGCCTCCTGATACATACTCGCGTAAATGCTGATGGGAAAATAGGTGTTTTCTGGGTGTGGCCCTACCAACTGAATTAGCCCGGTTTTCCTGAGTTCATTGGCCCCGCCTGGGCAAACACAGCAATGAGAAGCAATTTTTGGGAACGCGATTCGGAGATTTTGACAATCTCGATACATAGGACATCTATCTGAATGATGATCGACGCGATGGAGTTCGTGCCGGAACGGTTGCCGGCTTTTAAAAATCTGAAAATTGAACCCGGGAAGCAATGGGTTCAAGCCAAGAACCTCGGATACGATCAGCCAATGGTACTGGAAGAAGGCATCTCGACCGATTTACGAGAAACACTGAATCAACGTGGATCTGACAACGAATCCCAGTCGGGAGATCTCGTTTTGGGCGATATGGAAGGTCACGTCGGAGACACAGTCACCATACGTGGATTGCAGTTACCATCGAACGCTGAACTCGCAGTCGTCTGGAAAACGGTTGTCGGCAATTGGGGAGTTATCCAAGCCAACGAGATCAAGGGGCCTCAATATCAACCGAAAGAGGTGACGCTTACGGACGTAAAAACTGATGATAGTGGTACGTTCGAAGAGACGATTGAGATTCCGGAGGATTACGGATCTACTCATCCGATTGCCATCAGAAATAACGGATCGACCGTTGCGAATGCCGAATTTGAAATCTTCCCACATTTTGAATTAGTTAATGACAACGCCGAACTCGGCGAGTTCTTTACCGTCAAAGGCTACGGTATCGGGCCCAATCCGGCTCGAAATAATTTCCAAGTATCGTGGGATCTGGGATTGGTCGGCATCATGACTGGTGTGAAAAACAATGGAACGGCAACCGCTTCAGTTCGAGCGGTCGGACCTCCAGGAAAACACGATATCCTTGTTTGGCGAGGATACAAGGGCGTTCCATTTCTCCAATCGCGGACCCAATCTGATTTTGGACCAGTTGGAAGCGAGACGCAAAACGAGTGGGAGGTGACGGTCACCGAACCAGAAACCGAACCCGCCGCTGCCTGGAGTGACGAACTCATTCCGGAAGAGCCCCTTTCGGTCCATTATCCATCGATCGATCGCGATACGGAAGCCACTCTCACGATTGCGCCAAATTCGGGACCCCCCGGGACTGAGGCAATGATCAGCGGTAAGCGTTTTCCCGAAAACAAGTCGGTCAACCTCGTCTGGCACCGCCACGACGGAAAGCGAATAAACGGTAAAACAATTACCCCAAAACCGCAGCCAGACAAACTCCCAACGGTGGAAACTGACGACGATGGGACCTTTGAGAAGGAGGTGGAAATCCCTCCGGATCGAGGCGCTACAAGGCCTATCGTCGCCGAAGTTAGCGGAGAATCAGTTGCCGTGACCGGGTTTATTATGCAACCAAAAATCACGGAGTTTTCTCCAACATCCGGTCCCCAGGACACTGAGATTGACATTAAAATCAGTGGGACGGGGTGGACTCTCTACGAGAATGCTAACTTCGTTGTATACGACAACAAGATGCTCGGCTACTTTTGCGGGAACTGCGACAATGGGGAAGATGGAATAGTACATCTGAATCTTCCAGTATCCGGTGGGCCGGGATATCATTTCATCGATATATATCCGACACTCTTCGAAACCGAAAAGGATGGCCACGGATTCGAGTGCAAACCACATCTCTCGTATCTCGATAACCATCCAATACGTCCGCTGCCTGCCCATCACTTTGCTTTTAAAATAACTGAGTGAAACCCAAGTTAGCTCCACCTTCCGTGACTTCGTTCTTTGTTTCTCCAATTAGTACGAGATTGCTCCTCGTTTTGTTTGAAACTCCGTATAAAATGTCACTTCAGCCAAGTTGGCCGACCGCGGCTATAACCCCAAGTCCGATGAGGCCCCATCGTCTGGTGGAGAGACACCGGGTGACACCTGCATTATCGATTTAGATAGCAGATCCAATGATATCAAGCGCGACTGGTTTCGGCGTCTGCTTTATAAACGTCGGGGATACGAATGGCACAAATGGCCTATGTATGTGGATGAAACAGCTTGACGGCCCTTTGCACGGCAGTTGAGTCTCCAAGAAATGTAACTTTGTCACCGGTTTCGATCACCTCGTCCGCAGTGGGGACATGGGCGTTCGCGTCCTCACCGATCTCGATAATCAAACACGAATCCGGAATTTCGTCTGCGAGTTCCCGTATCGAATGTCCACCGATGTGGTCCGAGGTGACAACGGCTTCTTGCACGGCGTGGGCGTCCTCCGGATTGTAAATCCAGTTTGCAAGTTCGTGTCGCTCGATCTCGTTTTCGATGGCAAAGGCAGTCGCATCCGGAGCATTGACTGCCTTTACCTCTAAGGATTCGAAGGCTAAATCGTTCTCCGGTTCGTTTACCTTCGCATACAGGTCCTCGATACCGAATTTCGTCTTGGCAATCTGAGCAATCAGCAGATTGATGTCGTCTTTCCCGGTTGCAGCGATGACGGCCTTTGCATCTTTAATTCCTGCCTCCTGTAGGACCGTATTGTTCGTCCCGTCGCCAAGGAAGGCTGTGAAACCCTTGTTTTCGGCTTGCAATTTCTGTTCCTCGTCTCGTTCGACGATGACGACGAACTCACCACTATTCTCCAGTCGATTGGCAAGGGCCATGCCAACTCGGCCCCCGCCGACGATTAACATACGCATTGGTGTTACTCCGAGTAGGTCAGCGATCTGTCGTGCAAATCCTGCCTCGATGATATCCGTGGCGAGGATCACGATGAATACGGTGCCGAGCAAGGTCTGTGCCGCTGAAATGTTCCCCGCAAGCTCGAGTTCGATTGCGAACAGCGTCGCCACACTTGCCGGGATGATCCCGCGGGGACCGATGGCTGCCAGGAAGAGGCGTTCTGACCTGTCAAACCGCTCAACCCCCCAGGTCGCAACCCAGGCAATAACTGGTCTAATGAGGAACATAACGGTAGCGACGAGTAACAGTCCGCCAACCCCCAATCCGATCACGGCCTCAAAATTGATGAGTGCAGCGAGGGAAATGAAGACGAATCCGAGAGCAATGAGGGTCACGTCCCGACCGAACTCTTCCATCGTTTCCCGATAATAGAGGTCAAGATTACCCACGGCAAGTCCGGCCGTCGCTGCAGCAGCAATACCGGCCTCCGCTGCAAATATTTCGGCAACTGCGAAGGAGCCAATGGCTGCACTCAAAAGTAGGAATCGGGCCGCCTGCTGACTTTCTCTAGGAGCTATTTGATATCTGAGGAGGAGAAAAATGAGGACTGTGGCGAGGAGACCCGCGGCGACGCCGATACTGATTCGTTGGAGAAACGATAACACGGTCGCCTGGAGGCCGAGATCATCGAGAAGCAAGACGTCGAAAATCACAACGGCTGCGATCGCTGCGGTCACGTCGTTGATGATCCCTTCCGTTTCAAGGGCTGCTGCAACATGCTCTCTCACTCGAACGACCTCCAGAATCGGCGTAATGACAGTTGGGCCGGTCGCAATCAGCAAGGCACCGATAATCAGCGCAATCTCCCACGTAACCCCCTCCAACAGTCGAACGGCCGCGGCGGTTCCGAGGAACATCATAACCGACCCAATCGTCACCAAACGGAGCGAGGTGGTGGAAGCTTCGCGGATGTGGTCGGCCCGGAGCTGGAAGGCACCGTCAAACACGATAATTGCGACGCTGATACCAACGATCGTTTCCAGACCCTCCCCGAACGTATTAAGGGTTACAAGTCCGACACCTTCCGGCCCCAAAATTAACCCAATGAGGAGAAAAAAGACGACGCTGGGAATCCGAAATCGATGCGCCAGTAATTGAACCAGCAATCCCGTGATGAGAATGACCGCAACGACTGGCAACAGGGTACTCGCCACGGCTACGTTGACTCACGAAAGCATTCCTAATATATATCGGGGCAGATGAAGGGTTATTCTAATAACTTCATTGTGAACAGGCGTCGATCGAAGTCAAACCTTGATTTCCGTCAATCTTGGACACCCGCTCGGAAGGCTTCCTCTCTGAGGTAATTACCCACGTTGCCAGTCGACATCAAGTCGGACGGCTTCGTTCCCCAGGAGCGCACCGGTCAGTCGAACGATGGCCTCGGAGAATTCGTGGGGCTCGTTTTCCTGAATGGCGGCTTCGAAATCGTCGAACCAGTGTGCCACATGCTCTTCGAGAAACGCCTGTAACTGGGGCCGACTCTCTTCGTCCCCCTCTGCCTCTCTTGACCGCAGTTCACCGAGGAACTGCAGTTCGATACCGAGAAGGTCCAATGGTTCACGGTCCTCCTCGTCCGTGAGATCTAATCCCGTCTGGAGATACGACTTTCGGGTGTTCGTCGTCGTCGAGCCGTAGATCGTGTTTTCCCGGTAAAGGGATTCGTACGGTGGATCTGGGGATAGCTGATTCGTCGGTCCCCGGGACAACCGCGTGTATTCGGACCGAATCGTTTTCACCCCAACCCAGTCCATGTCTCGCAACGTTACCAGGGGATCGCGGAACTCCTTGGGAAGTGCATCCATTCCAGATTTAAGCCATTGGTAAGCCCACTTTGCAACGTCCGAAACCGTCGATTCTGTCGGCGGTTCTAGATGTCTTACATCCGCGTCAAAATGGCCACCTGTGCAGTCTCCTCAGCCACGTCTTGCGAGGCTGAAGGGTGGCCAGAGATGTTCATTATCCATCTACAATTGCTTATAATTGAATGGTACGGATTTCATCCAACGGTAATTACGCATCTGCCAGATATCCTTTTCCTGGCACTTAAGGCCATTCGTTGGTGGCTGAAGATATCTTAGCCAAGTTCGCTCGGTAGCGACAGCTATTAATTGAAGAAACATTCAAATAAATATATGGCAACGGAATCCGAGCGGATCCATCGATATCTTGAGGACAAACTCGACGAATGCCGGGTGGAAGACGTCGAGACACGCCTCTCGGAACTGGATATGCTGCAGTCGACGGCCCGGAGCGAGCGGGTGGAATCCGACCTCGCAGTGCTCTCGACGCTGGGCAACGAAACCCGGTATCGGCTTGCACGCGTCCTCGCCGATGCGGACGGCGAACTCTGTGTCTGTGAACTCAATGCGGTCGTCGACGTAAGCGAGAGTGCTATCAGTCACGCCCTCTCTGACCTTCGCGAGGCCGGTCTCGTCAACCGGCGCAAGAACGGTCGCTGGCGCAACTACGAGGCGACGCCGGTTGCATCCGCAGTCATCGATGCCTTAGACGAGGTGCATCACGATGAGTAACGTGGACCAGGAACATGGCCCGGAGTGTGATTGTCCGGACTGTGGGGACCCGCGGTCCATGGACTTTCTCGATAAGTACCTTTCAGTCTGGATTTTCGGTGCGATGGCAATCGGCGTCGGCCTGGGCTTTGTCGCACCCTCAGTGACCCAGCCGATCCAGGATCTCCATCTCGTGCCAATCGGCCTCATCCTGATGATGTACCCGCCGCTGGCGAAGGTCAACTACGACCAGTTGCCACGGGTGTTCGCCCAGTGGAAAGTGCTGGGTCTGAGCCTGCTCCAAAACTGGCTGATCGGCCCGACGTTGATGGTCGCGCTGGCTTTGATCTTCTTCGGCGGCATCGTCCCGGGCCTGCCGGCCAGACCGGAGTTCTTCCTCGGACTCGTGTTCATCGGGATGGCGCGATGCATCGCGATGGTGTTGGTCTGGAACGACCTCGCAGAAGGGTCGGGCGAGTACGCGGCTGGCCTGGTCGCCTTTAACAGCGTCTTTCAGATCTTGACCTACGGGGTGTACATCACCTTCTTCGCCCTGTTCCTGCCCGATGTGCTCGGACTAGAGACGCTGACCGCTGGGATCGCGGCGTTCAACATCACCGCCATGCAGGTGTTCGAGGCGATCGCCATCTTCCTCGGAATTCCGTTTGCCGCGGGCATTTTCTCGCGGTTCGTCGGGACACGCACCAAGGGTGAGGAGTGGTACGAGGAGCAGTTCGTCCCAAAGATCGATCCGTTGACGCTCGTGGCGTTGCTCTTTACCGTGATCGTCATGTTCGCGATGCAAGGCGAGCGGATCGTCGGTCAACCCACTGACGTGCTCCTGATCGCGGTCCCGCTGACGATCTACTTCGTCGTGATGTTTTTCGTGAGCTTCGCAATGGGGCACCGGATCGGCGCGGACTACTCGACGACGACCGCGATCGGGTTCACCGCGGCCTCGAACAACTTCGAACTCGCCATCGCAGTTGCGGTCGCCGTCTTCGGTGTCGGGTCCGGTGTCGCTTTCACGACAGTCATCGGTCCGCTGATCGAAGTCCCGGTCCTACTCTCGCTTGTGTACGCCGCGCTGTGGCTCCAGCGAAACGTCGACTGGCGCGGTCACACGACCGGACAAATCGGAAGCACGAAACCCGCGAGTGCCACGGATGATGAGCCGGATCCCGTCACTGAGGACGACTGAACCATGACGGAGTCTTCGGCTTCGATTCGGGTCGCCTTCGTCTGCGTGCAAAACGCCGGGCGCTCACAGATGGCCTACGCCTTTGCAAGGCGGGAGCTTGAAGCGCGGAGTCTCGAAGAGGAGGTCTCGATCGTCACGGGTGGGACCCGACCGGCAGAGCACGTTCACGAGGAGGTCGTCGAGACGATGGCCGAGATAGGCTTTGATATCGCGGATCGAAGGCCTCGAGAAATTACCTTCGAAGAGACCCGCGACAGCGATTACGTCATCACGATGGGCTGTTCGGCCAAAGACGTTTGTCCGGCGGGATGGGCCGGGGAGAACCGCGATTGGGACCTCGAGGACCCGGACGGGAAAGATCCGGATCGCATACGAGGTATTCGAGACGAGGTCGAGCAGCGGGTTCGTGCGCTGTTCGACGAAATCGAACTGAAGTGAGCAAAAAGACAGGTGATCGATTTCGTGGTATCACTCGGTAAAACGCACAATTCCGCTCACTCGGGGCAGAAATCCCCGGCCGACCCGGCGAGAAGCGACCACAGAGAAAGATACAATAGCGTACACCAAACTACCGACGTCAACGCACAACTGTGCACGTTCATCGACGCAATCGCGGACTGTGAAGAGTATCGAACGTTCCGCGAGGCAAGCGAACGTCTCGACAAGGACGAAGCCGCACAGCAACTCCTAGAAGCCTCTCAACGAAAACAGATTCTCCTCCAGCGCGGCGGGTTCGATGAGGAACTCAAGATCGAACCACGCGAAGTCCAATCGAAGATGGAGGACAACGAGACGATCAGCGAATACAGGCAGGCCGAGGAGGCGTTGATCGAACTATTGGATCGGACCAACGATGTGATCAGCGACCGGGTCGGCGAGGAGTTCGCCCGCTCGACAGGGGGGTTGTTGCTTATGGCTGCCGGTCAGCCGGCAAACTGGATAATGAGAAGATGTACGTCGGAATTCCTATCGTGCAGATGGACGAGGTTATCGACGGCCTCGAAGGACTCACGGGATCCATGGAGAATCTCAGAGATACAGCCTGACTCACACTCATGTACGAAGACCTCCTCTTCCCGTTCGACGGGAGTGACGGAGCAACCGAAGTACTGCATCACGCGGCCGAAATAGCCGACTGGTCGATGGGGCACTCCAGTCGGTTTCCGTGGCTGACACGACTGAGACAGGAGTCTGTGGTTCAGCTCTGGTTTACGAGGCCATTTGGCAAAATCAGGCAAATTGGTTTTCCAGGAGCGTTTCTCAACAGGACGGCAATCGCCTGGGCGTGACAGTTCGTAACTTGGTGATTTGTTTCAACACATTTTGAAACCATTAGGTATATGGCGACTAATGTTTAAGATTAATTTGAAATGGAGGTAGAACCGTGACGCCAGTCGAACTCCTCGTCCAGTTGCTTCGGGCAGGCTTCGACGAGACGTTGTCGTACCTGACACTGCACGTCATCACATGTCTGGTGCCGGCGTTTTTCATTGCCGGTGGGATTTCCGCGGTGTTGTCCGATCACTTCGTCACGAAGTATCTTAGCGGCGATGCGCCGAAGCTGCAGGCCTATTCGATCGCCTCGGTCGCCGGTGTGGCGCTGGCAGTGTGTAGTTGTACGATCCTCCCGATGTTCGCAGGCCTCTACAAGAAGGGAGCGGGGATTGGCCCCGCGAGCGCCTTCCTCTTCTCGGGACCGGCGATCAACGTTCTGGCGGTGGTTTTCACCGCGAGTGCGCTCAGCCTCCCGCTCGGGGGCGCACGGGCATTCTTCGCGGTGACGATGGCCTTCGGGATCGGCCTGACGATGGCCCTCGTCTTTGGTAGTAGTGACGAGACGACTAGTCCGGAAGGACAGGCCGTTGCCACCGACGGCGGGCAGACGGTCGCCGAACGCGAACGTCCACTGTGGGTGACGAGCGGGTTCTTCGGTACTCAGGTCGCGATCCTCCTAATCGCCGCGACGGGCCTCCTAACCTGGGCGGTCAAGACGCCGCTGCTCGCGCCACTGTTCGTGGCGCTGGGATACCTGCTCTATGTGCACTTCGATCGCGACGAGATCGAGGAGTGGCTCCAAGAAACGTGGTTTTTCACGCGGACGATCTTCCCACTGCTCATCGCCGGGACGTTCGTCATCGGGATCATCGGCGGACTCGCGGCCATCGCCCAGGGAATGAACCCCCTGGAGACGATCACTGCCGGCGAACAGACCTTCGTCGCCCACAAAGTTGCTCCTGGGCTGCTGACACAGGGGATCTTCGGCGAGACGACAGTGTTGTCGGCCGGTCTCGGATCGGTCATCGGCGCGATCCTCTACATGCCGACGCTGCTGGAGGTCCCGATCGTCGGCTCGCTGTTCGGATACACCCAGGGACTGATGGCCGAGGGGCCCGCGCTGGCGCTGCTGCTTGCTGGCCCGTCGCTCTCGTTGCCGAACATGCTGGTCATCTGGAAAACCATCGGCACAAAACAGACGGCCCTTTACATCAGTCTCGTCGCTGTCTCGGCCACGTTAGCGGGCCTGATATGGGGGCTGCTGCTCGTATGACGAATCGATACAAAAACACGTTAACCAACTCACATTACGAATCATGAAAATCGAAGTCATCGGCCCTGGATGCCCCAGGTGTCAAAAGACCACGGCGAACGTCAAGAAAGCACTCGAAAAACTCGAAAGCGAGTTCGACGGGACTGTCAAGAAGGTGGAAGACGACATGGAGATCATCGAACGCGGGGTCATGCATACGCCCGCAGTTGCCCTCAACGGCGAGGTCGAGACCGAAGGGGAAATTCCCGACGTCGACCAATTAGTAGAAATCTTTGATTCAGCGTAGGTCCTGTAGCCGGGAGACGAACCGAGCGGTCCTCGACTCAAAGATACTGATTAGTACCTCGGCCACCTTTGACCAGGTACGTGAATGGCCACCGAAACAAACGAGTATCGGCTCGATACCGAAACGATAGCCGACCTGAAATCGACCGTCGAGGAGACAGATCTCAACCGCGCATTGGGGATCTTCGAAGCCCTCGCGGACGAACGACGCGTGACAGTCTTGCGACTGCTCGGGGAGACTGAACTGTGTGTCTGTGATCTGGTCGAGATATTCGACATCGATTATTCGAACCTTTCCTATCACCTGAAAAAGATGAAAGAAGCGGATCTGGTGACAGCTGATCGCGACGGGAACTATGTGACCTACCGTGCGACCGACCGCGGCGAGACCGTTATCGAAATACTCCAAACCCTCAGTTGAGTTTTCAGCGTGTTGGTTCGTTCATGCTACTGATTGGGTAAATAGTAGAGTGCTCAGGTTACATATTCGTCATCTTCACTGGTTTATTAGATTCTCAGCGCGACCTTCCCAGCTGAACTCTCTGGCTCGAATCAAAGGATTCAAGCCTTCTGAACGTAGTTTGTTGTGTAACAACCACCAGTCGTATCCTTTGTCTGCTATGATTGTTGAAAGGTTGTCGAGGTTTCGTTTGAGCACCTGCCAGCCGACCTGTGAATCATGCGGTTATGTCATCGAACAATGAATATATAGAATCACACCGGTTGAGCAATCAACGAGGACGGTCTTCACGGCTTTGAACGAGTAGCTCGTCCGTTTCACGTAGTGTTGGCTGGCAGCTATTCGATCCATGCCGGTCGCGTCGATTGCCTGAATCTCGCCCAGTTCATGCAGATCAATTGTCAGAGTAAGAAACGTTCTTCAGATGCCCATTTTGAGCTCCTGTTTTCGTCCGCAAACGGTAAAAAATCCGGTAGCGCCGACGGCCGCAACCCTAAAATACTGGTGATAAGTGGCATCTCGAACAGGATTTCCATCAGCCGCCGATACGGTGGATCGAGATACTCGCGGAGGGCGTGGATCGAGATGATACCCCAGTCTGCGTAGCCTGTTTCTCCTTTGTTGATAGGTGGTGCTGCCTGTCCAACGACGACTTTTTGAGCATTGCTCATGACTTTCTTCGTGAAGCGGGCGAGTTCTGTTTGCACAACTGAACCGTCCCGCTTTCCTTCCTAGTACTTTGCCATGTAGAGGTAAATCTAGTTTAAATGAGAGATTCTACGACCTGTTTTCGAGCGTTCAAACAAGGCCAGGGTAAGAGATGTTAATGATTTGCCGTTATTTTAACATATTCGATGTGTTGACCTGAAGATCTAAGTTAAGCAGACTGTTTTGGTAACTTCCTGAATAGGTATGACTGAACTTTGATAAATAGAAGGCAAAGGACTTGATGCGGTTTCCTTCACATTCAGCCAGGCCAAATTGGTCGATTATCGGCGCGCATGTATCCTCCCTTCAGCGTCCGCTCAGATGGGACAGGTGTTCCGGAGGCTGTTGAGAATGTCTCTGGCGCTCACATCTCCACGAATGAGCTGGCCACAGGAGCGACCAGTCCGGCAGTCAGCAGCGAACTTGAGAGCGTCAAAGGTGTTGCCCAACAGGTTCCCGAAGTAGATAACACGGACGAATGCCAGCATGGAACTGCAACAGGAGATCGAATTGCTCGATAGGCTCACTCCAAAACAGTCGGTGGTGACCGGAGGGATGTTCGAGTGAAATGACCACCGGGCTGCCACCCCGATTGAGACCTCTCAGGTTCCAGCCACAGGTATTTGGACATGGTCTGATATATGGTGAATATGTCTTCCCGAATTTCTAACGCTCAACAAATCGATGGAACCGTCTACAAACTCCCGTTTCTCGGTGGTGTTCCGGCTGAGCGAATTGGTTCAATCTATGCGAATCTCGTCTCGAAGTACGAAGCGAGCGAAGTCCTGGTTTTAAAACGGTTTCCAACCGGTATCGAAACGTTCACAGATCGACTTGCGGCTGTGACAGATGGGGTTGAACGACCCCGAGTCCGTTCCGTGAACCGGCATGCAAAATCGCTACTCGATTCGGTTCCAGATCCCCCCACACAGCTGTCGGATACCGAGCGAGGAGAACTCGCGTATCGGTTTCTCCTGCGGACGGACTGGGAGTCACCGTATTTAGAGCAGGCTTCCAAACACGACCGATTTCAAACGGATTTGCCACGAATAACAAAGGTCGTGAGTTGGCGTGGCGAACCAATTCAATCATCACATCCCGTGCTTGATGAAATCGGGACACACCAGGAGGCATTTCAGGAGTGGCTCGAGGATCTTGGGTACCTCGAACGAGGTGCAGTCATTCCGAGGGTGATAGACGCGCTCAGTACCGGCCGAATTGAGTTAAGCGCACTCGACGTTTCGGCTATTCTTGTTATCGAGTTTGAGGAGTTCGCCGCGAGTGACCGGGTGTATCTAGACCGGCTTGCCACACATGCTGAGGGAGGACTCCATTGTGTTGCCCAAACTGATAGCAGCATTCAACGGGTCTGGAACGAGTCGGGAACGGTTTCCGAGACGATCACAGAAACGGATGCGGACACCTTGGGCGGAGAAACGATACCAACCCGGCCAAAGGCAGTCGCAAACCTATTCGCAACCGGTGAGACCGTGAGCGATCCGGATGACGGGGCAGTTGAGATAGTGCATGAGGCGACGTTCCGTGATCAAGTTCGCAAAGTAGCTGACGAGATCGAACGATTGCGCGAGGCGAATGGATGGTCGTACGATGAGTTTGCCATCGGGTTCAAAGACGCGAACGAACCGATCAGCGAGACGGTCCGAGTTCTCCAGCAGGCGGGCATCCCGACAGCATCAGCCTCTGTTAGTGGCTTTGCAGATGACCCGTCAGTCAGGGAACTACGAACAGTCGTCCAACATTTTGCAAGTGGTGATGCAGAATCACAAACCCACGTGGCCGAGGGCATTGACCTCGATAGCAGTTTAGTCGATATGATCACCATGGAGGATGACAGTTTAGAACGGGCATTACGTCGATACGCCCTCGAAACGGGTCTCAAAGAGCGAATCGCAGCCGATCATGGTCCCCTGGAGGCAAAAGCACAGTTCGGGCACGTTCAAGACGTCTTTGGGTTG
>JAGXLJ010000224.1 GCA_018334775.1 Halodesulfurarchaeum sp. | reverse complement strand
CCGACGTCGGCTCGACTGTCACGGTCACCTCTGGGCCGGCGTGCTCGACGGCGTTCCTGAAGAGGTTCTCGAGGAGGCTGGCCAGCCGATCGGGATCGGCCTCGAACGTCTTGTCTCCCGTTACTTCGAGGGTCGCGTCTTTCGTTTGAACCATCTTCCAGGCCTTCCGAGCGGCCGTTTCCAGAGCGGTTGGTTCCGTTTCGTCGATCGGTTGGCCGTGTCGTGCAAGTTCGAGGAGGTCTTCGATCATCGTCTCCATCCGTTCGAGGGCGGCCAGAGCCGTATCCACGTGCTCGGAGTCGGCCTCTTCGACGGCGATTTCGAGCCGGCCAGTGGCGACAGTCAGCGGGTTGCGGAGGTCGTGGGAGACGGTGCTTGTAAACCGTTCGAGTCGCTCGTTCTGGCGCTTGAGCTCGCGCTTGGCCTGTTCCTCGTCGGTGACGTCTGAAAAGACGAGGAGTCGCCCGATCGCCGTCTCCCCGCTGGTAAATGGTGTTGTCGTCACACGGAAGAACTGCTCGCCATCGCCGACGGCGAATATCGATTGGTCGGCTTCGTCCAACGGAAGCTCTGGGAACACTTCGGAGGCCAGCTTGCCAACGGCCCCCTGGAGTCGGTCTTCGAACACCTCCTCGGCCGCCCGGTTGTACTGATGCACCCGGTTGTCCTCGTTGAGGATAATCACAGGGTCCGTTCGTTCGCCAGCCAGACGGACTGACTGGAACTGGTCCAAGAAGAGGAAGAAAAACGCGCTCGCGAAGACCGCGACTCCGAGCGGCTCGTAGGTGATGTCGACGAGGGCGTCACTGGCGAATCCCACGATGTCGAGGACGATCGGCAAGCCTGTGAGGCCGACGACGATCAAGAGCGGCTTCGTGTTGAGACTCACCTTCGCGAAGCGCTCGTAGAGCATGAAATAGCCGATGCCTGAGAGCGTATACGAGACGCCCATGACCGTCCAGTGTAACACGCCGTTTTCGATGGAGACGTGTTCGAATGGGACCGAAACGACCGAAACAGTGTAGTAGAGGCCATGAACCGGATTTGTCACCTTCACTGCGACGACAATCAGGAACGCCCCAACTGCGACCCGGCGAACCGTTTTGTTGCGGTGGAGCGTCCTGCCCGTGTACGCGGACGTGAAGTATAACCAGGCTCCGACTGTCCCCAAACCGACGACCAATCCGACTGTTCGGAACGCCACCGAGAGGGTGATTCCCGGAGCGAGGAGAAATCCCACGTGACTCGCCGCCCAGATCCCGCTCCCGGTCAATAGCGCGGCGAGTCCTCGCCGGGTTTCAGGGTCCGTGACCTGTCGGATACGGGCAAGACTACCGAACGTGAGCAGCGTGGCCACGAGAAACGCACCGACGTACAGTCCCTGAAGGACGTTGTTGCCGAGGGCACCCGCGACCCAGCCCATCAGTTAATCGTCCCCCTGGGTGAATTGCCCGTTCCGGAATGGGCTGTTTGTCCCACTCTTTTCTTTTGCATACGTCTCCATAAACAGTCAGTTTACATGAACGTTGTTTCCGATGATTGACAGGCTAACACCCCTGCCTTCGAACGGTTAGACTGCTCAACTCCCAGCCAGCCACCCAATAGTGTTATCCGCCCGCCGGAAATACGAGATACTATGTTGAGCAGGCAGTTTGTCCGGGAAAATCCGGACACGGTCCGCGCCGCCATTGAACAGAAGGGCGTGGAAGGGGTCGAGCTGGACCGCATTCTCGAGATCGACGAGGAGTGGCGCGAACTCAAGGCACGAGGCGATGAGCTTCGCCACGAGCGAAACGAGGTCAGTGAACAGGTTGCCGAACACAAACGTGCCGGTGATGAGGAGGCGGCCGAAGCAGCCATTGAACGCTCGACAGAGCTCAACGAGGAATTGGAGACAGTCGAGGAGCGGGCTGCAGAACTCGAGACCGAACTCGAACGCCGGCTCCTCGAAATTCCGATGATTCCGGACGACGACGTCCCGATCGGGGACGACGAGTCGGACAACGTCGAAGCCCGACGGGAAGGCTTCGATGCGTTGCGTGACCTCCCCGACCCGGTGGAGCCCCACTACGATCTCGGGGAAGACCTGGACATTTTGGATTTCGAACGCGGGGCCAAAGTTGCCGGCGGTGGGTTTTACTTCCTCAAGGGTGACGGCGCTCGGTTGGAGCATGCGCTCATCCAGTTCATGCGGGACATCCACTATGAGCAGGGCTACCAGGAGGTGGTCCCCCCGATTCCGGTCAACTCTGCATCCATGCGAGGGACCGGTCAGTTCCCCAAGTTCGTCGAGGACGCCTACCGTATCGGTGGGTCGAACGAGGAGGCGTACGACGACGATGACCTCTGGCTGCTTCCAACTGCCGAGGTCCCGGTCACGAACATGTATGCCGAGGACATCTTGTTGTCCGAGGACCTCCCGCTCAAACACCAGGCCTACACGCCGAACTTCCGTCGGGAGGCCGGCGAACACGGCACCGAAACCCGGGGGATGGTCAGAGTTCACCAGTTCAACAAGGTCGAGTTGGTGAATTTTGTCGAACCGGATCAGAGCGATGACCGGCTGCACGGACTGCTCGGTGAGGCAGAGGAAGTCCTCCAGACACTCGGTCTCCCGTATCGCGTGCTCGAGATGTGTACTGGCGACATGGGTTTCACCCAGGCCAAGAAGTACGACCTCGAGGTCTGGGCACCAGGCGATGACATGGCCGAGGGCCCGGAGCGTGGCGGCCGTTGGCTCGAGGTCTCCTCTGTTTCGAACTTCAAAGGTTTCCAGGCACGGCGGGCCGGGATTCGCTACCGGCCAGAACGCCACGAATCCGCGGAGTACGTCCACACGCTCAACGGGTCCGGGGTGGCCCTGCCCCGTGTCGTTGTCGCCATCCTCGAGTACTATCAAAACGAGGACGGGACTGTGACAGTTCCCGAGGCGCTCCGCCCGTATCTCGACGGCCAGGAAACCATCGAGGGCCACGAGCCAGTCGGGGAGAGTGCGCTGGGCTCCGGCGACCGGGAGTAACCGTCAGACGGCGGAAAACGTGCGCAGGTGGCTCAACCGCCGTTCGACCCGGAACACGTCCACGAACTCGAAAAACAGCGAGCCGTCGGCCCGGAGGAGTCGTCCCCGGACCGCGACGCCACCCGGGCCGGTGTACACCTGCTCGATGACGTGTTCGGTGTCCGTTTCCGGTCGTTTCTCGGCCATGAACGTGCAGAAGGACTCCCGACCGGAGAGCGTCCGGTCGCCTCGCTCGTGGACGAATTCAGGGGCAAGGACGCGCTGCAAGGCATCCATCTCGCCGGCGTCGATAGCCCGGTAATATTCCCGAGCGAGTGCGGGTCCGTCGCCGGCTTCCC
>JAGXLJ010000223.1 GCA_018334775.1 Halodesulfurarchaeum sp. | reverse complement strand
GGGAGCCAAATCCTATTCTCCGTCCTTTCTGATGGTCCAGTTCATGGTTCTCGAGGTGGTTCGGATGTTATCGAACCTGTACAGGTTTTGATTGTAGTCGGCGATCGCCACCCGTGTGCTTCCACTGGTACCGTGGTGAGATTTGGTTTCACTGAGGGATGACCGTTCCCCATAGCCTCTTGGTTACCCTGGAAGGCAACGGAACTGGCCCATCGAAAACCACGAATAACCACTAGAATTAAATTACCTCTCTCCTTGCCTAAACGGGATGGAGGGTGAGACGGAAATACAACTCGAACGCACCCTCGGATTGAAGGAGGCGCTAATGATCGGCGTCGGGACGATGGTCGGGGCTGGCATCTTCGTTCTTCCGGGTGCCGCTGCGGCCCTCGCGGGTCCCGCCTCGGCGATTGCCTTCTCGGTTGCTGGCGCCATCGCCATGCTCACAGCGTTATCGGCAAGCGAGCTCGCGACCGCGATGCCGGCATCGGGTGGGCCGTACCATTTCATCAACAAAGGGCTCGGACCACTTTTTGGCTCGATAGCCGGCCTCGGCAACTGGCTGGGATTAGCGTTCGCGACGGCGTTTTACGCCGTCGGGTTCGGTAACTACGTCGCCCCGCTGATGGCAAGCCTGCCGTTACACCTCGGATACGTCTCGGCGCTACCGTTGAGTGGGGCCCAGGTCGGTGGCCTCGTCGCAGCGAGTGTGTTTATCGCAGTAAACTATCTCAGTACCGACGGAACTGGCGACCTACAGAACGTCATCGTCATTGTCCTGCTTGGTATTTTGGGAGCGTTCATTGCGCTTGGGGCGACACAAACAGACCTTGCGACACTCAGGCCTTTCTTTCCAAAGGGCCAGGGAGCCATCTTGCCGACGACTGCACTCGTATTTGTCTCCTATCTAGGATTTGCCCAAATAGCGACCGTCGCGGGCGAGATTAAAGAACCGGGACGGAATCTCCCCCGAGCAATGGTTGGGGGTGTTTTGCTTGTGACGATTATCTATGCTGTCTCGATGCTCATCCTGCTCGGCGTCGTTCCGTTGGAGCGCGTCGCCGGCTCGGGCACCGCGATCGCAACAGGCGCTGAGACGATTTTCGGTGCCTTCGGCGTGGGTGTGGTCGGTGTCGGGATGTTAACCTTTGGCGGACTACTTGCGACAGCCTCCTCGGCCAACGCATCCGTGCTTTCGGCCTCACGAATCAACTACGCTATGGGTCGGGACGGTCTAATGGACTCCCGTCTGTCGAAGATTCACGATGACTTCAACACGCCGTACCGGTCAATCGTGTTGACGGGTGCGCTCATCCTTGTGTTCATTGTTGCCGGCCAGGTCAACGCGCTGGCGAAAGCGGGTAGTGTGTTGCACCTGCTCGTCTACGGCTTGCTCAACGTCTCACTTATCGTGTTCCGAGAAACCGAGGCGATGGGCTATGAGCCGTCCTTTCAGGTCCCGGGATATCCTGTCGTCCCTGCCCTCGGGTCGGTGTTGTCGTTCGCCCTCATCGGGTTTATGGCGTTACAACAAATACTGCTGGCCGGCGGCCTTATTGTCGGTGCTGTCGTCTGGTACGCTATCTACGTCCGCCCGCGGGTCGACGATACCAGCGCCCTTGCGACCTACCGCTCGCCACCAGCGGTCGAGGTGGAAGTCGAGGTGAACTTCAACGTGACTGGTGATGGGCGGGCGTCGACGCTGGAGGGTGGTGGTACCGATGGCTAATTTCTGGACAAGCGACAGCAGTCCGCGCTGGTCAGCGATCGGCACGCACTCACCGGGAGATGCAGCAAACGATTTCAACGGAGCCACACCATGATTTCGGACCCAACCCTACTTGTCCCAATCGACGCATCGGACCCCGAGGAACCGGCACTGGAACTGGTCGGGCTGCTCCATCCGTTACGCATTGTGGCGCTGGGGTACTATCCGGTGCCCGATCAGGCAGCACCCGATCAACTCCGTGACGAGTACGAGGAAGAGGCGAAAGAGGCGCTGCGGTCGAGCATTCAACGGTTCGCCGAAGCTGGCGCCGATATCGAATCAGTGTTGGTGTTCACGCGTGACCTCGTCCAGTCAGTGGACCGAGTCGCCAATGAGTACGACTGCGACGGGGTGCTTGTGTCGGGGGCCATCGATACGATCGACCGCGTCCTCGTCTCATTGAAAGACGAAGAGAACATGTTTCGGGTTCTCGAGGTGGTCAAGCTCGCGATGGAAGCTGGCGATCCCGAAGTGACACTATACCACGCCGAGAGTGTCGAGAAGGGCAGTGCCAAGTCGGAGCTATACCTCCGTGGGGCGACCGACTGGTTGACCGAGCGGGGTCTCGATCGCCAGCGCATCACCTGGAAGGAGCCGACAGCCGAGACCCAGCAAAGCGAGATTCTCGAACTGTCTAGGGAGCACGACTTCATCGTGATGGGTGAGGCCGAACCGGGTATACGCGAGCGTGTCCTCGGCGATCTGCCAGACCGGATACAGAAAAAAACAGGACGGCCGGTACTTACGGTTCGCAAGGAACGGTAACATGAGCAAGTCAGAACCGAGAGTCCTGGTCCCAGTCGACGTTTCCTCGGAGGAAAGACCGGATCCCGACCTATTAGAACTCCTCTATCCCGCGAAAGTCGTGCTCGTCGGGTGGCATCCAGTCCCGGACCAGACCGCCCTCGAACTGATGCGCGACGAACACGAGGCCGACGCAATCGAGCGAATCGAAGCCATCGCCACGGAGTTTCCAGAGGGAACAGATATCGAAACAGTCGTCGTATTCACCCGTGACCGTTCAGAAACAGTGGACCGCGTCGCCGACGAATACGAGTGCGATGTCATCCTCGTTCCCCAAGACGGCCGCGAAATTCGGCGTGTTCTCGTCCCCATCCGGGGCGATGTAAACGTTACACGAATCGTCTCGGTGGTTGGGGGGCTCCTGAAAGAGAGCGGCGCGACAGTCACACTGTACCACGCGAGCCCAACCGGCGAAGAGGACCCAACAGTCGGTGAGGCCCTGCTGCGGGGGGTTGCGGACAAACTTGAGGCCAGCGGGGTCGACCCCAAGCGTATCGATACGACCGCTGTCGAGAGTGATTCCCCAGTTGCGGACATCGTGGACGCCGCGAAGAACCATGACGTTCTCATCCTCGGCGAGACCGAACCGACGCTGGTCCAACAGATCCTCGGCGACGTTCCCACCCAGATCATCGAACGCGCCGGTCGTCCGGTACTTGTGGTCCGCAATGTGGACGCCTGAGTACCACAGAGACCTCTCAAAGTCGGTCTTGTCGGCTGGTGAGTAAGTTGGCTGCCGTGGTAACGGGAGCCATCTGGAGGTGAGGAAAGGAAAAGGGAATCTGATGGG
>JAGXLJ010000222.1 GCA_018334775.1 Halodesulfurarchaeum sp. | reverse complement strand
ACGATCGCCTTCTCGACCGGGTAACAAACGAAACCGGCGCCGTCGCAGGGACCACGAACGAAGGACTGCGGAAAACGACACTCGAGGACACCAACACGACGATTCCACCGCTCGAGTCACTGGTCGATGCGGTGCCTCCGGAAATCGGCCTCAATATCGAACTCAAACACGTCGGGATGGCAACTGACCTACTTTCACTCCTCGAAGGGGTCAAGAATGAGATCCTCGTCTCGTCCTTTGTCCCGCAGGCGATCGGGTCACTGGCCGAGTCCGGTATTCAAACGGCCCATCTGATCGAGCCGAACCGATCGGTTGGCTGGGAGCCCGAACTTGCTGCTGCGGAATCGATCGGGGCCGACGCCGTCCATCCCCACTATGAAACGGTCACTGACGATCGAATCGCCTCAGCCCATGACCGGGGATTGTCGGTGAACGCCTGGACAGTGCCAGATTCTGCGACGGTCGAAGCACTGCGAACAGCAGGGGCCGATGGGGTACTCGTCGACGATTGGCGGGTCGTCGAGTCGGAATAAGTGCAAGGATAAATCCGGGCGAGATAGGGGGTCACTGCCCGACCGCTCTTTATGCCAAGCCCACTCATTCAGGCCACGGATGGCCGAGCACCTGTATACTGAGCACCCGGCGTTGTACGATGCCATCCAGTCCGAATGGGACTACGACCGGGACGTCTCGTTCGTCCTGGAAACACTGGACCGGTATGGTATAGCAGCCGACCAAATGCTCGAGGTCGGATGTGGGACGGGCGAGCATACGTGTCGGTTCAAGCGGGCTGGCCTGGATGTGACCGGAATCGACAAATACGACGGCATGCTTGATCTCGCCCGGTCCAAGTGCGACGCCGACTTTCACAAAGCTTCGCTCCCGGATACCTCAGCTCCAGGAATGTACGACGTTGTCGTGGCCATTCGAGGTGTGATCAACCATCTCCAGCCGGATGCATTAGCGCCCACTATCGAGACTCTGGCTGACCGGCTCAGGAATAATGGGCTTCTCATCTTCGACAACTCACCCCTCCCGACAGAAGGTAATGAACCTGCGCTTGACGTCGGAACGACGAGGGAGGGACAATATGTTCGCGTCGCCCACCATGTTCCCACTGGTTCCGGAACGCTCGAATGGCGAGCCGTCACCTACACTCCGACCGGTGAGTGTTTCGTGAACAGTCGGGAGATGACGCCGTTCGACGATGCAACGATCGGTGCAACACTGGAAACATCCGGGCTCGGCTTCGAGATCCACGAGGGATACGGGACTGGAGATTCCCGGACCGTGTTCGTCGCGAGTCGGAACTGAGTCCGGTTCGCTGAACGTCTTTCGAATCGATTTCCCAGTCCGCTTCGCTTGATGCAATGCCATTTTCCCCCACCCGCTCGTCCGTCCACTCATGAACGGCCTCCTCGATCACGTGATGATCCGCGTCAGTGACCTCCAGGAGTCCCTGGACTGGTATCAGACACATCTCGAGTACGAGGAAAAAGACCGATACGAAGGTGATGAGTTCACGATCGTCTACCTGGGCCCAGAAGAGGTGCATCCGGACGGCGCCATGCTCGAACTGACCCACAACAAGGGCGAAACGCCGGATATCGGTGACGCGTGGGGCCACATCGCTGTTCGGGTACCGGAAGGCCAACTCGAATCGGCCTACCAACAGTTGCTGGATGGTGGCGTCGCCGACTATCGGGACCCGGAATCCTGTGGCGGCCGGTATGCCTTCGTCAAGGGCCCCGACGGCCACCAGATCGAACTCGTCCAGCGAGACGAGGGCGCAACCTGGAGTCTCGATCACACGATGATCCGCGTCGAGGATGCCGATCGGGCCATCGGGTTCTGGAGCCGGAAGTTCGAATACGAACTCGCCGGTCGATGGGAGGCCGACACGTTCGCGAACTACTTTCTCGAACCGGCCGGCTCTTCGCCGGAGGCGATGTCTCTCGAACTCACCTACAACTACGACGGCCGGACCTACGACCACGAAGAGGGCTGGGGCCACATCGCCGTTCGGGCCGAGGACATGCAGGCCGACTGGGACCAACTCATGACCCGAGAGGCACCGGGATACCGGTCCCCAGCCGAGAACAACGGCCATTATGGGTTCACGAAAACACCAGATGGACACGAGATCGAAGTGCTGCTCCGAGACTCAGAAAGCGAATCGGTGTTTTCGTTCTGACGGCAACTTCACGCTCTCTGCTCCCAAACCGAGCGATTACCGGGTCTCGACGGTCGTGATTTCCACGTCCCAGGTGGTTCCAGTGGCCGTGGAGTCACATTTCCAGGATTGGTCGCTGATACTATGGCCAGTTTTCCTCGCTTCGGTGAGGAGACCTTTTAAGGCCTCTCGAAAGGACGGTTCGTCGGTTAGAGGGGGCAAACGTACCGCGGCGACGGATGATGGATCATTGCGGGATTTCATGACTAGATCAGTCGCCAAGTCTCCGTTCGGTCCTCCACCACTGTCGGGTCCACGACGATGATGAACCCCTCATCCTGGCGAAGCACACCCTCGACTGTCCCTTCATTCACTTGCGATTCGACGTGCTCGTTTGCGAACTCGATCACACGATCGACCCCATCGACGACGAAACAACTGGGGAGGAGTCTCTAATTTGGAGGTGAAGCCGCTTCGAGACGGACTGACAAAGCTTCATGCTTTTATTCCAAATGCATGTAGCCCCTTCACATAGCTCGGCACATGTTTTTACCCCTATCGAAGCCAATGCAGTATCGCTTGCTTGCATTCAAGTAAAGTACCAAAATGATCGCTTTTTGTCGTAATCAGCTCCCCTTCATTCCGCTCGATGAACTTATCCACGCTCTCGATGGGCGTATTTGTGTCTTCGGCTCCATGCCAGGCCCGGATCGGGACAGCCATCTGCTCTTGAGGGAGAACCCCTTCGGTGAATGACCGATTTTCACGAGCTACTGCTTTTGCATTTTGACGAAAGGCTTCGTGGAAATCCGCGGCAATCTGTTGGGCAACTGTTTCCGACACCGTCTGGTCCGTATACTGTCTAACAACACTCTCTGCGCCACGGATGGTCGCCAATTTTTCCGATACCCGAAACAGCAGTCGAAGGGTGTAAGGTATCTTCGAGAGTTTCGCGAGGGCGTTACGAGACGGTGGAATGACGCTACTCACGAGAGCGATTCGACTCGCCCATTCGGCTCGACCCGCTGCGAGCGCGAAGGGGCCACCTCCGGAGAAGCCAAGAACAGATGCCTTCTCGATTGATTCACCCTGGAGGAGTTCGGTCAAATCGTGTTGCCAATCCTGCCAGGTCCATCCATTTGGTGGCGGTGACGACTGTCCAAAACCTGGACGCTCCGGTGTGATCAGTTTCACCCCTTCCTC
>JAGXLJ010000221.1 GCA_018334775.1 Halodesulfurarchaeum sp. | reverse complement strand
CCGACCGCCGAGACCCAGACGACCGACCTGCTGGAACTGGCCGACGAACACGATTTCGTCATCATGGGCGAGGAGGAGCCGTCACTCGCCGAGCGCGTCCTCGGCGAACTACCCGACCGTATCCACGCCCGGACCGGACGAGCGGTTCTCGTGGTCCGCAAGGAGCGCTGATGTCGATGCCCGAGAACAGCAACAAGCCGTCGGTGCTCGTACCCGTCGACGTTTCGACGGACGAACAGCCTGACCCGCAGCTCCTCGAACTCCTCGAGCCCGCCCGGGTCGTCCTCGGCGGCTGGTATCCCGTCCCCGACCAGACGCCCCCCGAGCAGCTCCAGGAGGCCCACGAGGAGGAGGCGATCGATCGCATCGAGGCCATCGCAGCCGAGTTCCAGGACGCCGACACGGCGGTCGAGACGGTCGTCGTCTTCACCCGGGATCGGTCGACGACGATCGACCGGCTCGCCGACGAGTACGACTGTGGGGTCGTCTTGGTCCCCAGAGCCGTCCAGCGGGTCGAGCGCATCCTCGTGCCGATCCGGGCCGACGTCAACCTCTCGGCTATTCTCTCGGTCGTCGGCGTCCTGTTGGAGGACAGCGAGGCGACTGTCACGCTCCTGCATGCCGCAGAAGCCGACGAGGACACCGAAGCCGGGAAGGTCATGCTCAGGGGCGCGGCCGACGAACTGCTCGACGCCGGTGTCGACGCCGACCGTATCGACACAGTGAGCCTCGAATCCGACACTCCTGTTGACGATATCGTCGATGCCGCAGCCAATCACGACGTGCTGGTCATCGGCGAGTCTGAGCCGTCGCTTATTGAACAAATCATCGGCGACGTGCCAGGTCAACTCATCGACCGGACCGACCGGCCGGTGCTGGTCGTCCGGAAGCTCCCGACTGAAGAAGAAGAAGAAGACGAGGCTGGCGAGTAAGCACTGGAGTACACTGGTAACTCTCTCAGTTGCGGTACGGGAAGACGCGTCATGAGCGGCGCGGAGAACGTTACATAGGTCGAGCAATCAGGATCTCGACTGGCCACACCCACGCCCGATGAAGATGCTCTTGTCGTTCAACCACGAATCCCTCTTCTTCAAGCGTTCGGGAGGCGTAAATCGGTCGACACCCGAACCGTTCGTAGCCCGGGACCCGTTCGAACAGCCAGTCGTACGCTCGCACGAACAGGTCATCTTCAGCGCCAGCCCGTTCCATCGTCACGACACAGAGCCGACCGTCCGGCCGGAGGATGCGCTTGAGTTCCCCGACAACTGTCGGTATCTCGTCTTCCGCAAACAGTTCCAAGGTGTCTTCGATGAACACGATGTCGGCGACGTTCTCTCGAAACGGAAGCGATCGAGCGTCTCCGAGACAGATCTCGATTTGAGTATTTGCTCCCTCCCGAACAGCCCGCCGGCGGGCCCGATCCGCCATACTCGCTGCGGCATCGAGCCCGACGATGTCACCATCTGGATCGACTCGCTCGCCGAGCGCGACTAATGCATGCCCGGGTCCACATCCGACCTCCACGACGTGTTCCCCACGTTCGATAGCGAGCAAGTCCAACGCCCGCTGCCGTGTGCCCGCTTGCAACGGTGTGATGAACCAGTCGTACAGTGCCGCCAACCGGTTATACGTCGCCACGACCGTTTCGTTGGACACATCTGGTTCGGACAGAGTGGTCATTTGCTGGAGATGGAACGCCGATTTTCGGAACGTACTATCGAGTTGCGATCGAAGGAAAACACCACACTCTGCGTCCACCCTGGGGAGAACAGCGTCCGACGGCGACTGCTCGACTCGACGCCGCCAACGTACGGACAGACGTCCCTGTTCACCCGGTGACATCCTCGGAAGTGCGATACGTTCGAACATCCTCAAGCGTCGGGATACCTCGTCGAGCCCCCTTCTCGCGCGTGGAGAGTGACCCGGCGATCGTTCCAATTTCGATGGCTTCCTGCAATGACGCCCCGGCCGCGAGTCGGCCCGCCAAGAAGCCGTTCAGGACATCGCCGGCACCGGTCGTATCGACCGCTTTGACTGTCGGTGGCGTTACAGTGAACCGTCGCTCCGCTTCGACGATGACATCGTCGGCACCTCGTTTGCGAATGAGGACTCCATCGAACTCTCCAAGGGAGGATTGTAGCGCCCGATACTCGTTTTCATTCGGGGTGAGGTAGTCGACCGCATCGCAACCAAGGAGTTCTTCGATTCCATCTGCAGGCGCGGGGTCGAGGATAATAGTCGGTCGATCCCGTTGGGCAGCCAACTCCGAAAGTAGTGGCATAACCGGCTCAATCGGAATCTCATTTTGCAGGAGGAGACACTCGGCCGAGAGAATCGTGTCGTACTGCTCTCGGATGTAGGCACTATCGATTGCACTATTGGCCCCTGGCCGGACGATGATCCAGTTGTCGCCCTCCGGTCCGACGAACACGTAGGCCGTTCCAGTTGGTTCTGACGCAGTTCCGATCCGAGTGACACCGACTCCGGCTTCCGTGAGATGACTGCGGACCCCGAATTCCCCGCCATCGGGGCCTACCTTGCCGAGCATTTCCGTCTCTGCTCCGGCCTTCGCCGCAGCCACGGCCTGGTTCGCACCTTTCCCTCCTTGACGAAGACTATCGGGATCAACTGAGAAATCCGTTGGGAGATCGTCGATCTGGACAGTCTGGCCGCAGTCTGGAAACCAGCTATATCGGTTTCTGAGGTCGGTGATTTCGGCAGCGGACACGCGATGTATTTTGTCCACGTTGATGCTCCCGAGACTGACGACGTCTCCCATATCGAAAGCTCACTTAACCACAGTTTCTCTCATCGGATGAGTGTCACAGGAACCGTCGCCCGACGTGCGACGATCTCCGCGATGCTCCCGAATACGGATCGTTCTTCCTCCGTCCGTCCGTGCGCTCCGAGAACGATGTGGTCGATCTCCTCCTCGTCGGCGTACTCCACGATGATCCGCTTTGGATCACCGATCTCGGACGTAGTGGAGACCTCGCGGTCGTAGTCATCAGCGAGCTCTCGAGCGTCTTCGAAGAGTTGCTCTGAGACTTCTTCAGCCCGCTCGTACCACTCTTCGGATCCCATCAATGGTTCATACGAGGTTTCGAAGTCAGGATAGGCACCGTAGCCGGGTTCGAAGAGGTCAACCACGTGGAGCACCGTGATCGACGCATCCGGGAATTCTTCGAGTGCATGACGAAGCGCTCTTCGTGACAGCGGCGAGCCATCGAGTGGGACGAGAATATGATCAGTCACATCTCCACCTCCGGAACGATGATCCGTCCAAACGGCTTCGAATCAATCTGACCTCGGAGTCTCTCGTTAAGGAACGTCATTATCGATTTCAGTTGGAGCGAGATGAAATAGGGATCGTCGGTAATTCCAGTCGAGTGAG